>JAXJVZ010000219.1:0-2915 GCA_036308285.1 Agathobacter sp.
ATCAATATAATAAATGAGCCTAACGGCTGGGGAAAGAGTACAATGGCCGCCTTTTTAAAGGCTATGCTTTATGGTTTTGATACCAGAAAAGAGCCGGGGGCTTTTGAAAAAGAGCGCAAGATATACCGTCCGTGGCAGGGTGGTGTATACGGCGGAGAGCTTGATTTTGAAATTGACAGAAAAAGATACAGAATAAGCCGTACCTTTGGAACAACTGAGAAGACAGATGAATTTCATCTGTATGATCTTGATACTAATCTTGAGGTTGATGATTATTCATCTGCAATTGGAGAAGAGATATTTGATCTCGACAGAGCTTCCTTTAAGAGAAGTATTTACATAGCACAGAATGATATAATTACTGAATCATCCGATGCAATCAATGCCAAGCTTGGTAATCTTGCGGCTAACACTAATGATATTAACAATTTTGAAAGTGCCCAGGCTCTTATCAAGGATATGATGAATAAGCTGTCTCCGAACAGAATTACAGGCTCTATCAAGAAGAGACGGAATACAATCACTCATCTTGAACAGGAACTAAAGAGCTATTCTGCTGCGGAAAGTGCTGTCAACGAGCTTAATGCCAAGCTTGAAGAAAAAAGGGCCCAGAAGCAGGAGTTAGGCCAGATCAGACTTGATTATGGAAGGGCTCTTCAGGTTGCAAGTGAAGACAGCAGACGTAAGGAAGCAAAGCGTAATTACAGGGCTCTTTGTGATGATGTTGATGAGAAGCATAGAATATATAAGGATTATGCGGATTCCTTCGGTGGAAAAATTCCAACTGAGGATGAACTTAAGGCTTGGTCAGATAAGGCCCGTAAGCTTGAGGATGAAATAGTTGTTGCAAGAAATCTTGCACTCTCTGAGGAAGAGGGACTGGAATTTTCCAGAATCAGGGAATGCCTTGGCGAGAGTATTCCTGGTGATAAAGAGCTTGAGTGTATGCAGCAGAAGGTTGCCAAGGTGTCTAAGGTCAGAAATGAGCACAGTCAGCTTGAAATGAAGCTGTCACAGATGGAGTCTGTTGCAATGCTTACAACTACAGATGATACAGATCTTGAACTTAAGAAGAGTAAGCTCCTGCCAGCAGGAATTATCGTGTTTATTCTGGGGCTTATTGCCGGCGCTGTTGCACTTATATTTAGTATTGAATTTGGAAATAAAGCAGTAGAGATAATTTTCCTTGTACTTGGTGGCGTGGGTGTTGTAGCTGCAGTGGTTGGAATTGCAATGGCCATTATTGGAATCCAGCGCAATAAGAACTTTGTCAGAGAACAGCTTCGTAAGCTTGAAGAGCAGGATGAACAGAGAAAATCCAAGGAAGAGCCTATTATCGAGATGAAGGAACAGCTTCATATGATTGAAGAGGGGGTTACGGTTCTCGATGATGAGATTAAGAGCTTCTTTGAAGCATATAAGCTTAAATGTGGTGAGGATGAATATCAGACAAGCTTCTTTGAGCTTCAGACTATGATTCAGGATTACCATAGGCTGAATGACAGACGGATGAAGTACAATGCAACCATAGAAAAATGTGCGACTCTTAAATCTGAGCTTATCAGTGGATTAAAGAAGCTTGGTATAAGTACAGATAAAGATTTTTCTTCTGCAATTGCAAAGATTCAGTCTAAATCAGCTGAATGCCGTCTTGCGCAGAAGACATATGAGAGTGCAAAGGCTAAGGTAAAGCAGTTTGAAGAAAACAACGATATGGAGGCGCTTTTAAGTCCTTCAGAATGTCCATACAGTATCGATGAGCTTAACAATATGATAAGTGAGGTTGATGCAAGAACTGAGGATGTCAGAGCGGCTATGGAGCAGTATAACCGTCAGCTTGAGGATATGCAGGAGCAGCTCGATATCAGGGATGAGAAAGAGCAGGAGCTTAGAAATAGCAAAGAGCTTCAGGAGGAAGAGCTTCATAAATATGAGATTCTTGAGGCTACTTCAAACTTCCTTCAGGAAGCAAGAGACCAGTTTACTGCAAGATACATGGCTCCTATTGCAAACGGTTTCCAGAAGTACTATGAGATTCTTACTGGTGATACAAGCCGTAACTGGATGATTGATGCAAATATATCAATCAAGGTAAGAGAATATGGGGAATTAAGAGATATTAACTGGTTGTCAGCCGGAAACAGGGATTTGATAGCAATGTGTATGAGATTTGCACTTGTTGATGCTATGTTCCCGGACGAAAAGCCGTTTCTTATATTAGATGATCCGTTTGTTAATCTTGATGATGAAAAGATTGAGCATGGTAAACAGCTCCTGATTGCGTTAGAGAAGGAGTATCAGGCAATCTACTTTACCTGCCATGAGAGTCGAGAATACAAGGATGTTTAATACAAATATTTCTAATATCTAAAAGTAAATCTTCTGTTTGTGGGGAAATTCATAAACAGAAGATTTTTTGTTGCATATACTAATAAAAAATTTGAGTGTTATATGGAATTAATAGTTGAAAGAGATGAAGTCGATTCACCGCCGATAGCGCCGAATAGGACTATTCGGATTAATGAACGTTTTGAAATCTGGTATTACAATGATGAAGATGTTCCACCGCTTTCTGTCGGTACATATTCGTATGCGGCAATACCAAAATGTTTTGCACCATGTTCGAGTGAGGCATTAGAGGTTAGTGGAATTTTAACATTGCAGCGACAAGAGAATCTGAATCTTACAGGAAAAGGTGTTTATATTGGAATTGCTGATTCTGGAATAAACTTGTGGGATAGTGCTTTTCGAAATGACGATGGAAGTACAAAGGTGGATGCATTTTGGGACCAGGAAAGGGACATAGTATATAGGGAAGAGGATATTAACCGTATTTTATTTAATGATAATAATATAGGCAATGAAGTGTCGAGAGAAAATTCGGTGCAAGTGGAGTTGCCACAAGAAGGGGAGTC
>JAXJVZ010000220.1:0-8474 GCA_036308285.1 Agathobacter sp.
ATATAATATGTTTATTAAGATAAAAATACTAATTATAAATGTCACATGTTTCAATTAAAAAGAATATATACAAATTGCACAAAAATGCAGAGTGAAATTTGTGAACTTTGTGAACACTTATAAGTATAAACATGCTATTATAATTCTTGTAAAAACCCCCCAATATTTTATATAAATTTTTACTATCCCCATAGTAAAATACCTTCTCCTAAAAAGACAGCAGATCGAAAGGCTGTCTTTTTTATTATATAGATTTTATAGGAAAGTTAAAATTTCTTATATGGCAAAAAGTAATGAACTGTATGGTGCAAGATCGCAAGAAAAAATATTGTTATTAAAACTATAAATATCACTATTATTCTCAGTATTTCCGCCAAAAGCTCTCCAATCAGTTGAAAGCAATAAATTAAGATTATCAACATCTGAAAGCCTTGTTTCATAATGACGATGCTGATCAGAAAAATTAAATATGGCAAGGATTCTGTTTGAATTTCCATTTCTACATATTGCATATATACATTCTGATTCCCGGTTACAGTCTAACCAGCTAAATCCCTCATTATCAAAATCCTTTGTGTAAAAAGCCGAATTATTATTATAAATACTATTTAGCGCTTTCATGTAATCTGAAAATGCTTTGTGTTGAGGATATGAAAGTAAATCCCAATCCTGTTGGCGTTTTTCATCCCATTCACGGAAATGAGCAATTTCGTTACCCATGAAATTTAATTTTTTACCAGGATGAACATACATATACATGTATAAAGAACGAAGCTGGGCAAATTTCTCCTCGTATTCACCATATATTTTTCCAATTATTGTTGCCTTACCATGAACAACTTCATCGTGCGAAAATGGAAGGATAAAGTGTTCGTTATAGTAATACATCATTGAGAAAGTAAGTTTATGGTAATTGTCATAGCGTTCAGCAGGTGTCTTCTTAAAGAAATCTAATGTGTCATGCATCCAGCCCATATCCCACTTATAGTCAAAGCCAAGACCATTGTTATCTGCACTGGCAGTTACATTAGCGAAACTGCTTGAATCTTCAGCAGACAAAATACAGCCTGGATGAAGCTTCTTTAACTGTTGGTTCATATATCTGAGGAATGAAACACCATTGTTGTTGACGCCTCGACGTTCATCACCCTGCCAATAAATGAGGTTTCTAATGGCATCCATTCTAAGACCATCAAAATGGAACTCTTTGAGCCAGTAGTTTGCACATGACTGAAGAAAACTTCTAACTTCTCCACGAGAATGCATGAAATTGCAGCTGCCCCATTCACTTACTCCAACATCCTGATGTGGATACTCATAAAGAATGCTTCCATCATAGCTGGCTAAAGCATAGCTATCCAGTGCAAAATGTGCTGGAACGAAATCGAGCAGGATACCGATATTGTTCTGGTGAAGCTTGTCTATAAAACTTTTTAACTGTAATGGGGTTCCATAACGGCTGGTTGGTGCAAAAAAACCAGTGTTCTGGTATCCCCAGCTTTCATCGCATGGATGTTCGCTAATTGGAAGAATTTCAATATGAGTATAGTTGTATTCCTTTAAATAAGGTATTAACAAATCGGCTAGTTCATCATAGTTGTACCACTGCCAGTCATTTTTCTTCCATGATCCCAGATGTAATTCGTATATATTGAGTGGCTGGTTTTTGCAATCATTTCTATGGCGCATCCAGTAGTTATCCTGGAAAGAATACTTGTTGATATCACAAACTATTGATTTGTGGTCCGGGCGAAGCTCCATTGAGAATCCGTATGGATCACAGTGGTCAGTATATGTTCCATGATGATAAATTCTATATTCGTAATGTTTTCCGACTGCAGATAAGTCATGGATGTACTCGTAAAATTGTCCATTTTCTACACGATACATAGGATATTCATTCTCGTCTATACGAACACATACACCTTCTGCATTTGGGGCAAATGTTCTAAAAATGACATTTGTTGGTGTAACATGTGCGCCAAGCCATTCGTAGGCGTCGAAGACAGTTCCATTGTAAAATCCATAGATATCCATATTGGGCCTCCTGTTTTTTAATACTTTGTTATAAAAAATGCTACTAAATGTTATGTGTAAAATACTAACCGCTAAATGCTACTAAATGTTATGTGTAAAATAGTAACTGTTAAATGTTGCTAAATGTTATGTGTAAAATAGTAACTGTTAAATGCTGCTAAATGTTATGTAGTAAAATACTAACTGTAAATACTATCTGCTAAGTATTAGCGGCTAATGCTTTAATGTAATGATAAACTCATAATAACGGTGGATATGTAACATGTCGATATGCAAAAATAGAATATAGTATAATAATAGACTAAAGTATAAAAATGTATATTTGATAAAATGTTTTTGCTTGTTGTAAGTAATAGAAGGTGTTAGAATTTATATATAAGCAAAATTTGCCGCAAGGCAAAGTTAAATCACAATTTTCCGTGCGATTTTGAGAATGCATGGGAGCGTTTTTGAAATAGTTACAATTAGATAAATTAAGAAAATTATACTAAGGAATACATATGGACTTAAGACAGAAAAAGACGATAAGAAGTATCCAGAATGCATTTTTAAAATTACGTTCAGAAAAGGAAATTGAGCGTATTCGAATTAAAGAGATTATAGAACTGGCTGAGATTAGCAAGGGAACATTTTATTTGCATTATCATGATATATATGATTTAGCTGAACAGATGCAGAGTGAGGTTATTAATAATGTGATAGGATATATTGAGCATCCGGATGCGGTTTTAGAAAATCAGCAGCTTTTTACAAAGGAGCTGTTGGAGGCCTTTCTTGCACAACAGAATCTGATTACTCTTCTTTTCTCTCAGTCGCAGGATGCGATTGTTCCAAAAAGAATCGAGGAGGAGATTAAGAGAAAGGTGCTTGAGCTTAGACCAGATGCATTTGACGATCCGTATGTGAGTATCTCACTCACATATAAAGTATATGGTGCATATTATGCGTTCCAGCAGTATAACAATAAATTCGGGAGCAGTAAGGTTATAGATATAATATCTGGATTTAGTGAGAAGATATCACTTTAATCAGAAAAAGGTCGACATTGTCGGCCTTTTTCCTTTGGAGGTTTATGCAGTTTTAAAGTGAAATATTAATCTTTGTTCCTATTCCACCAAGAGTCTGAGTCATTACATCATCGTATGATGTAGAATGCATTCGTTTGGCAATATTTCCAAGACTTTTTGTAAGACCGGATTCTTTGCCAAATACTTCCTTTATCTTATCGAGTTTTGCATTTTTTAATAGATTCTCACTGTAAGACATCTTGCCGTCTTTTGCAACAGTAATACCGATTTCAGAGAGCTCATCAGAATACTTTGATGTAATCTTTTTTAACTGCTTTACATATTTTGACGCAGAGGTCTGGGAGTTAGAATCAATTGAATTATTATATGTGTCAATTAATGCCGTTATACTTCCGTAGATATTAGAGCTGTTTTCAGTTTCGTCATACTTGTATTTGTTAAGTTGTTTTACTGCGCGACGAAGTGCAACGGAGTCCTCATAAGAGAGCTCGCTTTTGGTAAGCTCATTACGGCCGGAGGTTTTCACGGCTGATCGGTTATTCTGATAATAATTTCTAAGAAAGTAGTCTTTTGAAAGACTTACACCTGATGAAATAGTAGCCATCTTTTTCTCCCTGAATTTGTATAAACTGTTTCTAAAAATTATATCGGTAAATGGTCAAAAAACTTTACTTAATTTACGAAAAGAAGTAAAATTTGTATAATCTTTTGTTTTAAAATAATATGGAGGCATGGAAATATGAATAATGAAATTATGGCTTCAAAATATGAAATTAGTAATAAGAATGGAATGAGAGCTGTTCTTACTGATTGGGGGGCTTCTTTAGTTTCTCTTTTTGTAAAAGATAAGGATGGAAATGAAAGAGACATCGTATTAGGTTTTGATGATGTTAATTCATATATTAATGATAGAAGTTATTATGGTGCTACGGTAGGACGTAATTGTAATAGAATTGCCGGAGCCAGTTTTGAGTTAAACGGGATAAAATACCAGCTGCAGGATAATGATGGAGGCAATAATCTTCACAGTGGAGACAAGGGTGTTGGACTTAGAGTGTGGGAGTTTGTTGAACAGAAGGATGACAGCATTAAGTTTAAGATAGAAGATGCTGACCTTAATGAAGGATTTCCTGGAAATGCTGCCATGACAGTTGAGTACAAGCTTACAGACGATAATGAAATTGTGATTAATTATACTGGCCTTTGTGATAAGGATACTGTTTTTAATATGACTAATCACAGCTATTTTAACCTTAATGGTCAGGGGTCCGGAAGAGTGTTTGACCAGGAGCTGTACATTAATGCTTCATACTATACGCCACTTATTCTTGGAGGTGGAATTCCTACGGGAGAGCTTGCCCCGGTTGAGGGAACTCCTTTTGACTTTAGGAATTTTAAGAAAATTGGGCAGGATATTGAAGTGGAGAACGAGCAGCTTGCCAATTCTCATGGATACGACCATAATTATGTGGTGGATAAAGCTGATGGCGAAATTGGAATTGTTGCTAAAGCTTTTTCTGATGAGAGTGGAATTACCATGGAAGTTTTTTCGGATTGTCCTGGTGTGCAGTTCTATACAGCAAATTATATTGGAACAAAGAATGCCAAGGGTGGTGCTTCCTATGAGTGGCGAGATGCGTTCTGCCTTGAGACACAGTATTTCCCAAATGCTATTAATGAGCCTGACTTTAAATCTCCAGTTACAAAGGCTGGAGAGACCTACAAGTCTACTACGATATATAAATTTGGCATAAAGTAGAGTATAAGGTGACTCTATTCGGGCTACACGCTCCGCTTCGGTCGGTGCAAACCGGAGTCAACTGGACTTCGTGTACCCTTACGAATAAGATAAGCAGCTTCTTACATGCAAGCATGACGAATCTACTTATCTTATTCTAAGGGGGGCTTAATAGTTATGCTGGAAAGATAAATTAAGAAAAACATATAGTATATAGGAGAAGCTGTATTATGAAAATAGTTTTCTTAGATGTAAAGACAATTGGTGAGGATATTGACCTTAGTGGTTTTGATGCATTAGGCGAGGTTGTAAAATATGATTTTTCAACGACTGAGCAGGCAAGAGAGAGAACAAAGGATGCTGATGTAATTATTCTTAATAAGGTAGAGGTTAATGAGCGTTCAATCGGCAAGGCTGAGAATCTGAAGCTTGTTTGTGTTACTGCAACTGGTACAAATAATCTCGATAAGGAGTATCTTGCCAAGAGGAACATTGAGTGGCGAAATGTTGCCGGATATTCTACTGAGACAGTTGCCCAGCATACATTTGCACTTCTTTTCTACTTATTGGAGAAGCTTAGATATTATGATGATTATGTTAAGACTGAAAAATATGTAAGTGATGTGTCATTTACACATTTTGACCATGTATTTCATGAAATAAGTGGAATGACATGGGGAATAATAGGTCTTGGAAATATCGGAAGAAGAGTTGCTGATATTGCAAAGCTGTTTGGATGCAGAGTGATATATTATTCTACTTCGGGGGCCAATGACCAGCCTGGATATGAGAGAGTATCCTTTGATGAGCTTTTGGAGCAGTCGGATATTGTATCAGTACATGCGCCACTTACTGATAAAACGCAGGGGCTTATGAATGCAGAAGCTTTTTCTAAGATGAAGAATTCTGCAATTTTCTTAAATCTTGGAAGAGGACCAATTGTTGTGGAGCAGGACCTTACGGATGCTCTGAATAATGGTGTGATTGCAGCAGCAGGGCTTGATGTATTGACGGTTGAGCCTATGAGTGAGGACAATCCACTTAAATCCATTAAGGATTCTGAGAAGCTTTTGATTACTCCGCATATTGCATGGGCCAGCATTGAGGCCAGGACTCGTCTGATGAAGATTATTCTCGGACAAATTAAGGAATTTTGGGGAAATGAAAATTAGATTAAAATATGATTGGAAAAACAATATCTGGGTGGGGGCGATGCTTGCAATTGCCCTCGTATTGTTTGTAAATACAGGTTTTTTCTGGTGGATACCGATTGTGTTTGTGGCGGTATTCTATCTTGTAAAATCGCTTGAGATAGAATTGAACGAAAGTCTGCCATGGCTTTATACAGTAATACTGTTTGGGCTTGGGGCCACATTTACCATGTTTTCCATTCAATATATGCTGTTGGAATGGGAGGATTTTATGAAGACGCCGGATATTCGACTTTTTACGAATGTCTGTATAGTTCTTCTTTTTTATCTGCTGGGACTTATTATTACAAAAAATGCAGCAGTATCGGCTGTTATAGGGCATGTAATACTTCTAATATTTGCATTTGTTAATTACTTTGTGTATCAGTTCAGAGGAAATGAATTTGGATATGCAGATTTAAAATCTATAGGCACAGGCTTATCGGTTGCAGGAAAATACAACTATTCCATTAATCAGCAGTGTGCATATGTTATTCTTGTCAGTATTATTTTTATTACACTGGTTCTTAAGTTTAAAGTAAAGTTTAAAAATATTATTCCAATGAGAATTATAGCTTTTCTCCTCATGGTGATTAGTGGACTCATTATTATTTACAACTCGATTGGAGTTATTACTGAGACATGGGAACAGAAGGGAACATATAGGAATGGTTATCTGATGAATTTTGTACTTCAAATCAGAGATAGCCATATTGCAAAGCCGGAAGGTTATAGTGCAGACGCGATTAAGGAGCTTGAGATACAATATCTCAGTCCTAATGTTGAAAGCAATGAGTTTGTTCCAAGTGCAGACAGCAATGCATCACTGTCTGAGACGAGTAATAACGTAAATTCAGATAATAATGCAATGTCAGATAATAACGCAATATCAGATAATAATGTAATGCCGGATAATAACGCAATGGCAGATAATAACGTAATGTCAGATAATAGTTCATCTGCCAGCATAGAAGAAGGAAGCGTTAATAGTAGTGAAATCTTAAATGCTGGGAAAAATGACAGCTATGTCGAGGCAGAAAAGCCTACAATTATTGCAATAATGAATGAATCCTTTGCAGATTTATCAGTATTAGGTGAGTTCACGACCAATTTTGAGTTAACTCCTTTTATGAATTCACTTAAGGAAAACACAATAAAAGGTTACGCTTTAGCATCGGTTTACGGGGCAAAAACTCCAAATTCAGAATGGGAGTTTTTGACAGGAAATTCTATGGCATTTTTGCCAGAGGGGTCAGTGGTATATCAGCAGTATATTAACGACACACCAGACTCGATAGTGTCAACTCTGAAGAATGAAGGATATACAGCTGTTGCAATGCACCCATACTATGAAACCGGTTGGAGCCGAAATACTATATATCCAACATTAGGGTTCGATGAAATGTACTTCATAGATGATTTTAATCAGAAAAATATTGTTCGTGAGTACATCACTGACAAAGAAATGTATGATAAAATCACTGAAAGATTTAATAAAAAGAAATCAGATGAAAATCTTTTTATCATGGGAATTACCATGCAAAATCATGGTGGCTATGGAGAACCATATGATAACTTTATTGAGCGTATATATAAAGTAGGAACCTCCTATACAGATGCAAACCAGTATCTGTCTCTGGTAAACGAAAGCGATAAGGCATTAAGAGAACTGGTAACATTTTTTGAAAATGTTGACGAACCGGTTGAGATAGTTTTCTTTGGAGATCACCAGCCAGGGCTTAACAGTAATTTTATACGGCTTCTAAATGGTAAAGGAACCTCGGGATTAACAATGGATGAGTTAGAAGCTTTGTATACAGTACCATTTTTCATATGGACCAACTACGATACAAAAGAGGAAACTCTTGAAAGATGCAGTTTAAACTATCTTTCAACCTTAGCCTTAGAAAGAGCAAATATAAAGCTTCCACCATACAACAGATTCCTGGCTGAGATAATGGAAGAAATACCTGCTATGAACAGTCAGGGATATTATTCAAAACAAAATGGGGAATATATTCACTACGAACAGGCCGAAGGAACAGAGGCTGAGTGGCTTGACAAGTATAACATCCTTCAATACAATGCCATGTTTGATTCCAAGGAACGTAGCGAAGTATTCTTCCCATACATTAAATAAATTATTACTTTTATTGGGGGTGGCTGCGGGAACGCGAGTGTCTCTGCATAGTTATTCGCTGACTCGCTCTCGCTCCGACTCAATGCAGCGGTACTAAATTCGCAAACTGCCTTGCAGTCTGCTCATTAAGTGCCGGCATTTCGTAGGGTTTGCATACACTGTATAGTGCCCACCTGCCTGCTTACAATTCTGCACGTGGAGCCAATAGATAGAGGGGAGCCAATGGATAGAGGGGAGCCAATAGATAGAGGGAATCAAGTAAACAGTGAAGAGAGGAAAAATATGAAGGCAGTAATATTTGATTTAGACGGAACACTTTTGGATACATTAGAGGATTTAAA
>JAXJVZ010000221.1:0-1583 GCA_036308285.1 Agathobacter sp.
CAACGTGAACTGCACCATTTTGTGCGGACAGCACAAAAAAGAGTGCCTATGGCATAAATATTAAGTTTAAGCAACATACTGACATCGTTTTTCAAACGGTGTCAGTTTTGTTTTTAATTGTATTCTTTCATAATTGTAAAAACGCATATATTCGTCTATGAGGATGCGAGCATCTTCATAAGTCTCTATCTTAGTGCGATAAATACACTCTGTCTTAAGAATTGAAAAGAAATTTTCTGCTAATGCATTGTCATATGGATTTCCGCGTCTTGACATTGACGGTATAATGTTGTATGATTGTGTTAGCTTAAAGTACGCATGGGATGTATACTGAAAGCCTTGGTCACTGTGGAGCTGCAACTCCCCAGTGACTTTTTCCTTTTTCTTTGCTTCTCGTATCGTGGAAAGCACAAGGTTAATATTCTGTTCCGTACCTGTCTTGTAGGCAACAATGCTGTTGTCAAATAAATCTCTGATAACAGATAAATACAATGTTCCTTGCTTCGTTTTGATATACGATATATCTGTAACCCATTTCTGATTCGGTCTTTCAGCTTTGAAGTCTCTGTTTAATAGATTGGGATAGCGATGCAAATATTCACCATAATTGCGATACTTTTTCCTTCTGATATCAGATAGAAGATTGTATTTCTGCATCACCCTCAGTATTGTTTTTGGATTATGGTGTATTCCTTGCTTCTCAAGCCATATATGTACTCTACGATATCCATAGGTTTTACCGCATCTTTCCTGACACTCCTGTATTTTCTCTGCCAAAGGCAGGTCTTTAGCCGGTATATCCATGCGAGACAAGTAACCGTAATATCCACTTCGTGATACATTGAAGAATCTGCACATTTCACTAATTGAATATTTTTCTCTATGACGATAGATAATCATATATTTTACACTTGTCCTCACTTCCTTTCTGTGAGCGAGAGAAAATCCCGCATAAGCTCATTTTCCATTTCTAATGTTCTGATTTTTGAATCTTTACGAGCGATGATATATTTCAGCTCTGAAACCTTATCGTTTTCAGCAATTACATAGTCTTTTGGCGGTCTGCCTTTTCGTTTTAAAGCGATTCCTGCTGCAAGTTTCTTTTGCTTTCGGTTGTAACGAGTAATAAAGTTTTCATATTGTTTCTTGCTAAAATCAAATTTCTCACAGATTTGCCTGCCAGTGTAACCATTATCCTTTAATTCGATAATTTGGTTTTCATACTCTTGTATATGTCTATAACTTCTTGGCATAAAAATACCTCCTATGGCTTTTTTATCATTATACCATAGGAGGCTCTTTTTTTCTATTGTCCGTTTTTACTGGTTCTGTTCAGTACACCGTCACTCTTTATTACATCCCTTTTTAGTGCAACTGTCACTGTACGGACAGCCGATGCACTTTTTGCCACTGCGTTTTGCTTTTATTATGTATCCGACCGCCA
Organism: Agathobacter sp.; assembly: GCA_036308285.1. Lineage (GTDB taxonomy): Bacteria > Bacillota > Clostridia > Lachnospirales > Lachnospiraceae > Roseburia. The sequence goes on from JAXJVZ010000221.1 coordinate 1,445, forward strand.
GAGCTATCGCTATAACGATTATTCCCAATATGATTATATCTGCCATAAATCCACCTCTTACATGTATTTTAACATACCGAAACGGCAGTGTCAAGGCTTGACAAAACAACCTTAAAAATATATAATATTATAAGAAAGG
>JAXJVZ010000222.1:0-3320 GCA_036308285.1 Agathobacter sp.
TCCGAAGGCTGGGATTATCCAGAGCTTGGAATCCTGGTTATGGCCAGACCTACCTTGTCAAAGGTTCTCTATCTGCAACAGATAGGAAGAGGATTACGAAAAACCGATGTAAAGAAAAATGTCATCGTAATTGATGTAGTTGATGAATATGGCGCAATGGTTAAGGCATGTAATATGCATTCCATTTTTTCTAATCCTTTTTATGTGCCTTTTGGTGACATTACAAAGACTGATTACCAGTCGGGAGATATGGTAATCATTGATGGAATCGAGGAGAGAATCGAGCGTATTACAGAGGTCGATATCAATTCCTTTGAGGACAAGTATGGAAGCTATTTAAGCCAGGAGCAGGTTGCCCGGGAGTATTTTGTCAGCACAGGAACTGTAACCAGCTGGATAAAAAAGAGAAAGATTACACCTACTGTAGAATACAAATTTGGTAGTAAGTCACTCTATCTGTTTAGTCCGGACGATGTGGAGAAATATCGAAAAGAGCTTGATATTAAAGAGCACAATGATAATACCATTAAAGATGATTTCTTTGATTTTCTGGAGGAGAGAGACTATTCACTTTCCTATAAGATGCCATTTATGCTTGCAGTTGTTAAACATATTGATTCTATTGGTGATGCAAAAATAGATGACGTTTTGGATGATTATATTGCATTTTATCAGGATAGAATAAACAGAGGACTTCAGGTGGATAGAAGTACCTGTCCATATAACGAAGAAATGCTTAAGGATAGAAAAGCCATTTGTAGAAATATGCTTACAAATCCATTTGAGAAGTTTGAGCGAAAAAGATTCCTTTATTATTCAAAGGATTTAAGTGTTATTTCCATGAATCATGCTTTGTACAGTCAGATGGAGTCAGAAGATTGGGACAGAGTAAGAAGGCAGCTACAGGAAGACTTGAAGAATTACTATTCTGAAATGGGTGGAGTTTAGGTTAATAAAGCGCAAGACAGCATAGAAACGCAATGTACAAAACGCAAAATATCAAAGTTGATTGATATTTTGCGTTTTGCGGTCTATAATATGCGTATAGACAGCATAGACGTTGTAAATGATTGGAGATGGATGAATGAAGACTTGTAAGGAAAAAGCTTTAGAATGGGGACTTTCTTCTCGTTCGTTGAACAATATGTGTAAAAAAGGTAAAATCCAGGGTGCAATAAAAGAAAAAGGTATATGGCTGATTCCTGATGATGCTGAAAAACCTGTAGACGGAAGAGTTACACATGGAAAATATGTAAAGAAAACTAATAGAACAGATTTAAAATCATTACCAATTGGTATCTCCGATTATGTACGAGCACAAGCAGAATATTACTATGTTGATAAGACTTTATTAATTAAAGAGTTTCTAGATCAGAAGCCATTAGTATCACTGTTTACAAGACCAAGAAGATTCGGAAAAACATTGAACATGGATATGCTCAGGGTATTTTTTGAGATTTCAAAAGAGGATACCAGCAAATATTTTGTAGACAAAAATATCTGGAAATGTGGAGATAAGTACCAGGCACATCAAGGTAAATACCCAGTTATCTGCCTCACTTTCAAAGATATAAAGTTTGATACTTGGGAAGCAACTATAGATAAGATTCGAGGATTGCTCCAAGAGGAGTACGGAAGACATAAGGAGCTGTTAAAAAGCGATAAGCTTTCGCAATATGAAAAAGAGTATTTCTCAAAAATTCTTGATGTATCTGCAAATGAGGTGGAGCTTACTTCTGCCCTTGAACGGCTATCAAAAATGCTTGCTACTCATTATGGAAAAGCTCCAATTATCATTATTGATGAATATGATACTCCAATTCAGGAAGGGTATTCAAAAGATTTTTATGATGAGATTATTGGATTTATGAGGAACTTCTTCTCAGGAGCTTTTAAGGATAATAAGAATTTATCATATGGTTTTTTGACTGGAATTTTTAGAATTTCTCAGGAAAGTATTTTTAGTGGCTTGAATAATCTTACTGTAAATACAGTAATGGATGAAGAATATGATAGTTTCTTTGGCTTCACAAGTTATGAAGTAAAAGAAATGCTAGAGTATTATGGAATGACAGACAAGGAGAGCGAACTTAAGGATTGGTATGATGGTTATTTGTTTGGAAGTGAAGAAATCTATAATCCCTGGTCAGTAATCAATTACATTTCGAGAGGCTGTATTCCGCAAGCATATTGGGCCAATACTGGTAAGAATGAAATTTTAGAAGATGTTATGGGAGTTGCAACAGATGACATAACAGAAAAACTGTATGCACTCTTACTGGGAGAGCGTGTAATAGCAAGAATAGACCAGAATGTTGTATATAGATCTCTTGCAGAAGATCCAGCTAATATCTACAGCTTATTATTGGTTGCAGGATATTTGAAAGCACCCAAGAAGGAACTACAGGCAGATGGTTCATATTTATGTGAAGTTTCAATTCCAAATAGAGAGATAGCAGCTGTATATAAAAGCGAAATAATATCTCACTTGTTACAGGTCGGAGCGATTACAAGAACTACTGCTAATAAGATAGCAGAAAGCCTCTATTCTAACGATTATAAAAAGTTGCAGGCTGCTGTTGGTGAATATATGGATAAATCAATCAGCTTCTATGATGGTGGAGCAGAGGGATTCTATCATGGATTAATGCTTGGATTAATAGCATTGATGGATAATCAGTATAAGATTAAGTCAAACAGAGAATCTGGCGATGGACGATTTGATGTATGTTTGATTCCTAGAAAGAAGAGATATCCTGGTATTATTTTAGAACTAAAGTGGGAAAAGAATCTAGGCCAGGAATCTCTGGAAAGTCTGGCGAACGATGCTTTAGAGCAGATTGATAGACTTCGATATGATTCCGAAATGAAAGAAGATGGAATTACTGATATCTTAAAATTTGGAATTGCATTCTCAGGAAAGAGAGTGAGTGTAAAAACGAAATAAATTAAGCTGTGATGAAAATCAATTCCATGGGCTGTACAGGTTATCCCGCTTGTAAACATACAGAAAATATATAAAGTGCGGAAAACATAAGGGAATTTAAGATAAGTCTAACTGCCACTTATGTTTTTTTATACCACAAGTATAATGACAACATACCACAAAAATGCTATAGTACCATATAGAAAAGAGATAAGCGGAGCAAAAATGCGCTCCACAGAAAGGAAAAGACATGACAACAATAAATCGTTTATATGAGTTTAATAGTGAACGTAAACCTGCTGCACTCAAAGACTACGAGTGGAGTAATAATTATATGCGCTCATTTAAGATTAAGCATAAACGAGAAAATTGTGTTTCAGAAATTGTCGCAGAA
>JAXJVZ010000223.1:0-3581 GCA_036308285.1 Agathobacter sp.
GCTTCTTTATTTGTTCGCAAAACTGCACTTTCCTTTGAAGCATTCCCTTTTGCAACGCTCCCTTTTGCAGAATTTACATCAATAAATGTCAATGTCTCAAGCTGCTCAATTATAATATTTCCACCTGACGGTAACCACACCTGCTTTGCTGTCAATTTATCCAGATTGCCTTCAAACTGATATAATAATTTTAATGGGTAATCATCTTCATACAGCCATATCTTTCCAGTGTCTGACAAAACTTTAAAATACTTTTCGAGCGTATCAAATATTTCTCTGTTGTCAGTCATTATACATTCGATATTATTAAAATCAATTCCCTTTAATTTTGAAATATACAGTTCTTCAGAATCAAATAACTTCTCATACATATCAAGATGTATACTTCTATCCAAGATTGAACTTAGCTTCTCAATATTCTCATTCACATCCTGTTCAAAAATACTGTTATCAACATCTTGGACAGCAGTTCTTACAACAATTCCAAAGTCATCTTTATGTTTAGAATTCTCAAATGCTTTATCAATTATATTTCTAATCTCTTCTGCCCTGTCAAAAGTTATCTTACGTGATACTGACTTAGACTTATTATTTGTTGTTGATATACAATATTTTGTAGATATAGAAATATTAGCAGATACAACTGCATCCTTTGTTTTTACAGCATCTTTTGTAACCTGTACTAAAAGCTCATCACCTTCACAAAGCTCCGGCTTCTTTGATTTCTTATTTGTATATACAGGATTCTTTGCATCTTTTAATGATAGATAGCATGTAATATTCTTTGAAATCTTTACAAATGCTGCATCAATTCCTTTTACAACCTTATCTACCCTTGCGGTATAAATATTTCCCACAATACTTTTCTCATCTTCCGGGTAAGCGAAAAACTTTTCGTATTTTCTGTTTTCATCCAATTCTATAAATAAAACAAAATCACGATTTTTATAGTTCATCTTGGAAATAACAATTCTGTTCATTAGTTATCAATCTCCGTACCCATATCCAAAAGAGAAACAAATTCTCCTTTATCATCAGATGCATACACTTCATTTCTATGAATCTGTATGGCCGATGGATTATAGCTTAATCCACATTTGTTATAAATAGACTCTAGAACAAATTCTGGTTTGATATTATCATTGCTTCCAGTTGAAACCCTCATAACAAATTCGGTATTTCCTTCCCTGCTAACAGTATCAAACTCATAAACTAAAGGCTTAAGATCTATTTCACGTTCACTTTTCTTTGTCTTCTTAACAACGAGAAATTCCTTTGCATCTGTAAAATACTCTTTTACTTTTTGCTGCCATTCTTCATAAGTATAAGGACTTTCATATCCTTCCTTAAAACTAAGTGTATAATCTGCAGCTGCAACAATTGACATTGCAGTTTTTGCATTATCCGGCAACAGTACATATCCGGTCACCATAACTCCATCTACCATCTGATTATTTAGAGCCTCTATACTTTCCTTAGTACTCGCAGTCGAATTGACTTCAATATCGAAATACTCGCCATCACTTGTAATTCCTACTCCAAGGGGTGCTGCAAAAGACATAATCTGATGTGGGGAAAATCCTTCCGAATAACAGATATCAATCTCAGCCCGCCTTACAGCCTTCTGGAAATATCTCATCATATCAAGATGTCCGATGAATTTCATACATCCCCACTTTTTAAATTTAATCCTAATTTTCATAGCATACACCTCCTCCAAACTGACGTGCTCCACATGCAGAGCATCTCATTCTACAGTTAGGTGTCACATTTTCAGCAATGGCATTCTTCCACTCCCTAAGCATAAATTCTTTTGAAATACCCACATCAATAAAATCCCATGGGAAAATTTCATCTTCTGAACGCTCTCTCATCGTATAGAAATCCGGGTCAATGTCACATCTTTCAAAAGCATCTAACCAACGCTGATAATCGAAGAATTCATTCCACGCATCGAAAATTCCTCCATTTTGATATACATCCAAAATGGCTTTACTGATTTTTCTATCACCACGTGCAAGAATACCTTCTAACACTGTAACATCAGCTTCATGCCAATTATATCTTATACTCTTATGATTGAGCTGCGCTTTCATATGATCATTAACTATCTTTGCCCTTCCAAGATAATCAGATGGAGTATACATTCTGGCCCACTGAAATGGAGTAAAAGGCTTTGGTACAAAAAACGATGTGGATATTGTAATCTGACACTTACCGTTTCTCTTTTCCTTTGGAACAGTCTCATAATATAATGCAGCAATGTCATTGGCAAGTTCCGGGATTGCTCTCATATCTTCCTCTGTTTCAGTCGGAAGCCCCAGCATGAAATAAAGTTTAACCTTATTCCATCCACCCTCAAAGGCCTCTTTTGCACCACTTAGGATATTGTCAACCGTAAGTCCTTTATTGATAACATTTCTGATTCTCTGTGAACCACCTTCCGGGGCAAATGTAAGACTGCTTTTTTTAATATCCTGAACCTTTTGCATAATATCAAGCGAAAATGCATCAATTCTAAGAGAAGGAAGAGAAATATTAATCTTCTTTTTACTACACTCGTCCATAAGAAAATTAATAAGCTCTTCAAGCTGTGAATAATCCGAAGAACTAAGCGAGCTTAATGATATTTCCTCATAACCTGTAGATGCAATCATCTGCCTTGCCAATTCTTTTAATCTGCTAACATCCTTTTCTCTGTTAGGACGATAAATCATTCCAGCCTGACAGAATCTACAGCCTCTGATACATCCTCTTTGAATTTCAAGAACAATTCTATCCTGAGTAGCTTTTATAAAAGGAACTACAGGTTTTTCAGGGTATACAGAATGCGTAAGATCCATATCAACCTGTTTTTTTACAGTTCTTGGAATATCATCATAAATTGGAGTAAAATCTTTAATAGTACCATCATCCTTATATGAAACTTTATACAGTCCCGGGACATAAATCCCCTCTATCTTAGCAGCCTCATGCAAAAATTCATCTCTTGATCTTCCCTCTGCCTTCATCTGTTTATAAAGGTCTAAAAACTTGTCATACTGTACTTCACCTTCACCTATATAGAAAATATCAAAAAATTCTGCTATAGGTTCCGGATTATAAGAGCATGGACCACCACCTATGATGATTGGATCACCCTCAGTTCTATCCTTTGCCAATAAAGGAATCTGTGCAAGATCAAGTATCTGAAGAATATTTGTATAACACATCTCATACTGAAGTGTAATACCAATAAAATCAAAATTCTTAACAGGTTCCTGAGATTCAAGACCAAACAGGGGAATCTTCTTTTCCTTCATAATCTCGTGAAGATCCGGCCATGGAGAATATACTCTTTCACACCATGTATCTTGTCTCTTATTGAACATATCATAAAGGATTTGAATTCCCAGGTGAGACATACCAATTTCGTATACATCAGGAAAACACATCGCAAGGCGGATATCCACCTGTGATGTGTCTTTCATTACTGAGTTCAACTCATTTCCAATATATCTCGCTGGTTTATCGATAGTCATTAAAATCTCATCACTTAAAGCCAGTTTTCTCATATATTTTCCTCTTCTTATCTTTGTGCA
>JAXJVZ010000224.1:0-6940 GCA_036308285.1 Agathobacter sp.
AAAGTATTACGGAACAGGAAGAAGAAAATCATCTGTTGCTAGAGTATATTTAGTACCTGGAACAGGAAAGATTACAATCAATAAGAGAGATATCGATGAGTATTTAGGACTTGAGACACTTAAGGTTGTTGTTCGTCAGCCATTAGTTGCTACAGAGACAATCGACAAGTTTGACGTATTAGTAAACGTTAAGGGTGGTGGATACACAGGACAGGCTGGAGCTATCCGTCACGGTGTTGCTCGTGCATTACTTCAGGTAGATGCAGAGTACAGACCAACTCTTAAGGCTGCTGGATTCTTAACAAGAGATCCACGTATGAAAGAGCGTAAGAAGCCAGGTTTAAAGGCTGCTCGTCGTGCATCACAGTTCTCAAAGAGATAATACAAACCAATATAGAGAATATTTCAAAACCCTTGAAAATGTATTTTTTCAAGGGTTTTTCTTTGTTACAAATATTGATATAATAGAAATATATGTGGACAAAATGTATGGCAGGGGTAAAATAAGTGGATAGAATTCGAAAGTATATAGATAAAAACTTATTTCAGGAAGATATAACATTAGAGACGAGATTATCAATATTTTTTATTCTGGTGGGTGTTGTTGCAGCTTTATTAGGTTTTCTTACATGTATTGCAGCAGGTGTATCCAGAGAGGGAAGTATTGTTGTATTAATAATTGCAATATCAATTCCAATGGTTCTTAATTTGGCTTATAAGAATCTCAAAATGGAAACCATATCGTTTATTATTCTGGTTTCAATAATAATTATTATGCCAATAGTATGGCTTACAGCCGGCGGAGTAAAAAGTGGCGTTAACATTTGGTTTGTATATGAGTTTTTCTTTCTTACGATCACTCTAAAGGGAAATAAATTCAAATATGCCCTGATTTTTGCCATAGTTGCAGATGTATTATGCTATGTGTTTAACTGGTATGCACCAGATTATGTATATGTTCTGGAAGGCAACAGATCAATATTTATCAGTACATTTTGCTCTCTGGTAATTGTAGCTACAAGTATTGTGATTACAACATTATATTATAAAAAGATATATGATGAAGAGAAGGGAAAATTAAAAGAGGCAAATAACTTCCAGAAAGAATTCCTGGGCACCTTTTCACATGAATTGAGAAGTCCTATAAATGCAATTTTAGGTCTTAATGAGATGATAATCCAGTCACAGAGTATTGAGGAGATAAGAGAGTATGCACTAGAGGCTAATGAAGCTGGTGAGAATCTTATGTATCTTATCAATGATATTCTGGATTATTCCAAGTATGAAGCGGGCGGTATGATGATTGTACCTAAAGAGTACTCACCAATGGAGCTTCTGAACAAGAGTTATGTATTAATGTCTAACAGGGCAAAATCAAAAGGGCTTGAATTTCAGATAAAAAATAATCCAAGTGTTCCGTCTATACTCTGGGGAGATGAAGAGAGAATTAAGCAGATAATAACCAATTTGTTGACAAATGCAGTAAAATATACTGATGCAGGAAGCATTTGTATCGTGATGACGAGCGAATATCTTGATGATGACAATATATGGCTTAGAATGGATGTTATTGATAGTGGTATTGGAATTGCAAGAGAAAATATTGATGTGATTTTTGAGTCTTTTCAGAAAATGGAGCTAGGAGACAGGAGCGTTCAAGGTGTTGGATTAGGGCTTACAATTACCAAGAAGCTTGTTGATAAAATGAATGGAACAATTGAAGTAAGTAGTGAGCTTGGAAGGGGTTCAATATTTACAGTTAAAATCCCACAGAGGATTATAAATAGAACACCTATGGGAAGCTATACAAGAAAAGTTAAACGTAATATGTTTGAGAAAAAGGAAGAATTCAAGGCTCCAAGTGCGCGTATTTTAGTTGTTGATGATATGGCTGTGAATCTTAAAGTAACAGAAGGTCTTCTTAAGAAGACAGAGATGACTATAATAACAGCCATAAGTGGTAGGGAGGCATTGGATATTTTAGAGAGAGAATCCTTCGATATAGTATTGCTAGACCATATGATGCCAGAGATGGACGGAGTAGAAGTATTAAGAGAAATTAGAAAAAATGATGTAGATACCCCTGTAATTGTGCTTACTGCAAATGCCTTGACGGGGGTAAGAGAAGAATATTTAGATCTTGGATTTACAGATTATATTTCCAAGCCAATAAAACCGGCAGAATTGAATAGAATACTTATGCAATATTTGCCGGAACAAAAAATAAAAAGTAGGAATTTGAATGCAGAAAAAGAGAAGTAATACAGACAAAAATAAAGAATTGCTGGAGAGAATTTTTATTCCAAACGGAAATATTGCATTTTTAGATGCAGAATTTAATGCGGGGCTCAATCACAGAACAGGCGAGAGAACAAATGATATTATTTCAATTGGACTAGTAATATGTGATTGGAATTATAAACCCATTAAGAAGTTCTATTCTCTGGTAAAACCGGTAAATGATATTCCGATTTATTCGATGATATCTAAGATGACTGGAATTACAGACGAAATGCTGGAAGGTCAGCCTAATTTTGTTGAGGTTTCCGACAAGATAACTGAGCTTGTAAAGAAAAATAATGTCAAAGAGATTTTTACCTGGGGAGCATCTGACCAGCATAGCCTGATGCAGGAAAAAACAAACATAAAACTCAAAAAAATTGAAGGTTATCAACGTGCTTCCAAATGGAATTACATTACAATGTGCACAGATATTTCAGGCGCGATTTCTGGGGGGATGCTTGGAATAAAAGGTGGACTTTCTATCAACATGGAAAATCTTCTGTTTGTATGCAATATTGATAAAAAACAGGAGCATAATGCATACACAGATGCAAAAAATCTTTTTTTGTGTATGAATTATCTTCGAGAACAATATCCACTTAAGACAGCCAGCAGAAGCTTTAGAAGAAAGATTGAACTGGTCAATAAATACTATCAGGAGAGATCAACCTATAACTCTTTCAGACGATTCAGAAGTACCTCAAAGGGCTGTGATCTGTATAATAAATGGGATATGGATATGGCTGAGAGGGACATCAGAATTAAGGCATTGTGGGATGATATTAAGTTCTTAAAGGGTGAGATACCATATGAGACCGAATTTGCCACAATACAGGAATATTTTGATTTATGTAAGGATAAGGATGGAAACAAGAGTAATTGATTTTTACGATGATTTTAAATGCTTAGGAGGGGCATGCCCCTATACCTGTTGTAGTGGGTGGGCTATTGCGGTAGATGATTATACCTATGAGCATTACAAAAAGGAGCCGGGCCTTATGGGCAAGGCTCTTTTAGGTTTTACAAAGAGGAACAAGAATGGAATTCGAACTATTAGAACACTTGCAGGGAGATGTCCATATCATACAAAAAACGGACTATGCAGGCATGAGAGAGATGGTAAGAGGTATCTGATGCCTTATGCGTGCAGGCATTATCCTAGAAGGAGTGTATCTTATTGGGAATACTCAGAAGTGACATTGGAACTTTCCTGCATAAAGGTCGCAGAAATATTTGTAAATAACCTTGGTCGTAGAAAAATTGTGCCATTAGAAGAATTGCCAGAGGAATTAGCAAATGACCCGGTAATGTGGAAAATGGGAAATAATGAGCCTGCATTTTTAAAGCAATTGATAGAAGACAGAGAAAAACTTCTTAATTATCTGTGGGAGAGGAAAGATGACTTCTGCAATGTTGTAAGGGATATATATGAATTTGTATATGTTAAGAATTTATTTTTAGCAAATGATAATCTTGTGGAATTTGCCAGGATAGAGCTTCCGATTAAAGATGAGGAATCGGTTGTGCCAGTTATTTCGGGAAGAAAAAGTGGGTATGCATTTTTCCCAGTATGGTTTGTGAATAAATTAATATACACAAAACTTTTGCGAGAAGATTTCAAAACGGAAAATGCTTTTATGAAAAGCATGGTCAAAGATTATGAAAGTATATTTGGAAATCTGACAGAGAAGGAAGCTGATAATTTTTTTAATAATAAAGTTAAACTAATGTATGAGACTTATCCAAAATTACGAGAATTATTTATTTCGTATTATTCCTATCTGATACAGCAATCCTACTGCGAAAGTTATGAAGATTATTATGTGCTTGGTCCAGTTTTGCTATCTATTGTTCAACTACAGTTCCTAATGGAGTTTTTTGTTTGTGCATTTATTAAGGGAAAACGGATAGATGATAAGCTAATGTCTGAAATAATTGCAAATACTGAAAAAACAATTCGACATAATTTACATTTTAACGATTATATTTTGAGTGAAATTCGTAAAGTTTTTTTCTAGACCAATGTGTTGTCTGCTAGCAAAAGGTGTGTTATACTTTACCCAATTAATTTGCTAAAACGGAGGTAAATCATGAATATAGTATGTTTAGACTTAGAAGGTGTTCTTGTACCTGAAATTTGGATCGCATTTGCAGAGGCAAGTGGAATTCCAGAGCTTAAGAGAACAACAAGAGACGAGCCTGACTATGATAAGCTTATGAACTGGAGACTTGGAATTCTTAAAGAGCATGGCTTAGGACTTAAGGAGATTCAGGAGACAATTGCAAAGATTGATCCTATTCCAGGAGCAAAGGAGTTCTTAGATGAGCTTCGTTCTATTACACAGGTAATCATTATCAGTGATACATTTGCACAGTTTGCAGGACCACTTATGGAGAAGCTTGGCTGGCCTACAATCTTCTGTAATGAGCTTGTAGTTGCTGAAAGTGGTGAGATTACAGGATTTAAGATGCGTTGTGAGCAGTCAAAGCTTACTACTGTTAAGGCACTTCAGTCAATTGGATATGACACAATTGCAAGTGGAGACAGCCATAATGATATGGGTATGATTCGTGCTAGTAAGGCAGGATTCTTGTTTAAGAGTACTGATGCAATTAAGGCAGAGAACCCTGATTTGGCAGCGTATGAGACATATGAAGAGTTAATGGCAGCAATTAAGGCTGCATTATAAAATAACAAACATACGAATGAAGATGTCAGCAAAGCTGACGCACATTCCACAGCAAGAACGCTTTGGTATTCTTGAAGCTTAAAATAAATTTGCATAATATACATAATAAAATAGCAGGTTGGATATCCAACCTGCTATTTTTGTGGGTTATTTTATTTTCCCACGAGGTAATGAAAGAATTGTATATGAAAGAAAATTTAGCTAAATCTTGAAGTAATCTCCATAAGCTTTTCAGCTGAATCTTTACAGTTTGTAGTTCTTTCAAATGTCTCAGATGTAAGATCAACGACATCTGTTGTTTTTGCAGCAATATCGTTAACACCAACTGAACATTCGTTAATGTTACTGCTGATAGCTGAGATTGCAGTTGCAATGCTGTTGATTTCCTCTTTGATATCCATGATTTCCTGATTTGTATGATGCATGAACTCTTCAATCTGACCTGTAGCAACTGAGTATTCTTCACTGGATTCAATGAATGAGTTATAGTCAGCCATAACATTGTTCTCCATGAACTCAAGTGTCTTAACAAGGTTATCTGTAAGGACTTCAACTGAGCTGTTAACCTGTTTTGCAATTGTAAGGATATCTGCACTTGAAGCTGTAGACTGGCTTGCGAGTTTTGAAATCTCATCAGCTACTACTGCGAATCCCTTACCAGCTTCACCCGCTCTGGCTGCTTCGATAGAAGCGTTAAGTGAAAGAAGGTTAGTCTGGTCTGCAATATCCTGAATCTCAGAAGCGAGAGAGTTAATCTTAGATACTTCTCTGGCTCTTTTAATAGCTTCTTCAGAAGCTTCACGAATGTTACCATACATAGCAAGTGTTGTGTCACTTGCAAGTCTTGTACTTTCCTTAATGGCTGCAGTCTTCTGCATAATCTCACTTGTAAGTGAAGTTCCATTTACGATTTCCTCAGCCATTGTCTCGATATTATTATTAATACTCTGAATGTTGTCATTTACAGACTCTGTAGCAGATGTTGTCTCTTCCATACTTGCTGCAAGCTCTTGATTTGTAGCAGAGTTGTTAGAAGAAGCATCGTTAACTCTTTCTGTAATGGTGTAAAGGTTATTAGAATCATTAACAAGTACACCGGAAATACCATTAAGCTCAGAAACAATATTTGAAAGCTGTTTCTTCATATGCCGTACGGCAGAAACCATGCTTCCGATTTCATCTTTAGTTTCTGGAATGTCATATTCATTTGTCATCTTAAGCTCAGAAATGTCATCGATAACATTTGTAAGAGCTGTAATTGGCTTAGTGATAAGTCTTGTGATTGAGTATCCGACAATAAGACTCAGTAATAAAATGATTGCACCGACAATAATGCAGTATAAACTTATTGAAGTTACAGGAGCCATTACATCGCTTGCATCTGTCTGTACTACAAGTACCCAGTCATTAACTGTACACATAAAAGCTACATATACTGGTTTTCCATCAACAGTAGTTTTTACAACATCTGCAGTTGTTACAAGACCTTCGCTATTAATCTTATCAATAATCTTCTGAACAGTAGGATTGCTTGACATTGCTGTACCTACCAGAGCAGAGTCACTGTGATAAAGGTAAGTTCCATCTTTATCAACTAAGTAACAGATACTTGAAGACATTGTCTGAATACCAACATTATCAAGAATGTAATTGAGACGATTATTAAGGTCGTCACGTCCTGAATCGCTGTTAAAGCTTTCTACTAATGTGTCTGATGCGCTTACACAGACATCATACATATAGCTTTCGCACAAAGCGACAATATTTTTCTTATTTACAAAATATGATACGATCAGAATAGACACAATAAGGAAAATCGAGGTGATTGCCATTGTGGCTGTAATTTTCTGTCGAATCGTAAGTCCGCGTTTTTTCATAAGCTGTCATCCCCCAAATTATTCACCAGATTTCATCTCTGCCCATTTTTGTACTACATATTCGTCTACTTTTTCCCAGCCTTCCTGGCC
>JAXJVZ010000225.1:0-14116 GCA_036308285.1 Agathobacter sp.
CACACTATAAAAATGAAACCTTAGCAATTGCCCCCTTCCGAATGTTAGTCACCATATTATGCCATAGCCTCCATGCCCCGCACACCAGCACCTGTCCACCCTACACCCGCCGCCCCTCACATACCGCATACCATATCCACGACGCTGAGCCACCCCAAAAAAGAAGGAGCAGATGCGTCGCATCTGCTCCCATTATAAAGCATTTTATTATTCGTTTTCAATCTCAGCTTTATACCTGTCAAGTATAAGATTCTGGATTGCCACACGAGTGTCAGAGTTAATAGGATGTGCAATATCCCTATACTCACCATCACTTGCTTTTCTGCTAGGCATTGCTATAAAAAGTCCCTTCTCTCCTTCGATGATTTTGATATCATGTACAACAAATTCATCATCAATTGTAATTGATACCACTGCCTTCATCTTGCCTTCTTTGTCCATCTTGCGAATTCTCACGTCTGTAATATTCATGTCTGTCCCCCTTATATATATACTGTGCTTTTACCTTCTTAAGGCATGCACATTATAGCATGTACCTTTCACCGTGTTCTTCAATCACTTTAACTTTATCATCACCGCAATAATATGTATTTGGTTTTAAAGTGCTTCCACTCTCCACGATGCAGTTCTCCACGTGTGTATTATCCCCAATATAAACATTATTCAAAATAATAGAATTCTTGATAACGCAATTCTTACCAATAAATGCCTGTTTAAAGAGTATTGAATTCTCAACCTTTCCATTAATTATGCAACCACTCGAAATCAAACTGTTGCTGATATCTGAACCAGAATTTAACTTAGCAGCAGGAAGATCACTTACCTTAGAATAAATCTTCGGCTCCTCTCTGAAGAAATAATCTCGGATACTTGGCTGAAGGAAATCCATATTTGTTCTGTAATATGCATCAACATCTGCAACATTACTCCAATATGAAGTTGCCTTATATGCATAAATTTTCTTAACATTTTTATATCTTATAAGTATATCACTTACAAAATCATATCTGTTTTCTTCGGCTGCTTTTTCAAGTAACTCAATGAGCTGCAAACGTCTCATGATGTATACTCCAGTCGAAATCGTATTAGAATTTGCCATAAGAGGTTTTTCCTCGAATTCAATAATCTGTGAATCCTCATTCATTCTTACGACACCATATCTGCTAACATCAGTATTAGCTGGCATATCTTTACATACAACTGTAATATCCGCCTTCTTAGTGATGTGATATTCTAATAATTTATTAAAATCTGCCTTATATACGCAATCACCACTTGAAATAATTACATATGGTTCATGACTCTTTTTTAAAAAATCAATATTCTGGTACATGGCATCTGCTGTTCCTCTGTACCAATCGCTGTTATCAGGTGTAACAGTCGGGGTAAATATGTACATTCCTCCCTGTTTTCTACCAAAATTCCACCACTTTGCCGAACTTAAATGTTCATTCAAAGAACGCGAATTATACTGTGTGAGAATGGCTACTGTATGAATATGGGAATTACTCATACTACTTAACGCAAAATCAATACATCTGTAGCTTCCACCGATAGGCATTGCTGCGATAGCTCTTTTCTTAGAGAGACCATCCATTCTCCTGCTGTTACCACCAGCTAAAATAATACCTATTGCTCTCATTCGCTATCACCTGCCTTAATTATTACTTCACCACTTTCCAGAATTCCATTGTTATAATCTGCCCATTCTGTCACACCGGAAATTGCTGTATTTTTGCCAATCTTGACTCCTGCTGGAATAACTGAATCCTCGCCTACCGTTACAAGGCCAAATGAATATACACTTTCATTATATTTGTTCGGAACTTCATTTCCGAAGCCCAATACACAATTTTCACCAATTACGCAATTTTCAGCAATAATTGATTTATCAATAGTAACTCCATCCTCAATAACTGTATCCTTCATGATAATAGAGTCTCTTACGACTGCATTCTTACCAATTTTAACATTTGAACCGATTACTGAGTTAGATACATATCCATACACATCCGTTGACTCACCGAGGATACTTCTCTCAACATGTCCATCCTGAGCTATATAAAGTGGCTCAATTGTGTCTATCTTAGTGTAAATTCTCCAATATTCTTCGTATAAATTGAATTCCGGAATCAGGTCAATAAGCTCCATATTAGCTTCCCAATATGAACCTAATGTTCCTACATCCTTCCAATATCCGTTAAATTCATATGCGAAGAGCCGCTTGTTATTCTCAAAGCAATAAGGAATTATGTGCTTACCAAAATCGCAGCTTTGCACATCCTTCATTGCAATAAGAGCATCTCTAAGTACAGGCCATGAGAAAATGTAGATTCCCATAGATGCTAAATTACTTCTAGGATTCTGTGGTTTTTCCTCAAATTCTGTAATCTGACGGTTCTCATCTGCAATTACAATTCCAAAACGGCTTGCTTCCTCCATTGGAACAGGCATTGATGCAATAGTTACATCTGCATTATTCTCCTTATGAAAATCAAGCATCACCTGATAATCCATCTTATATATATGGTCACCTGATAAAATCAGTACATATTCCGGATTATAGCTTTCTATGTAACGTAAATTCTGATAAATAGCGTTGGCTGTTCCTGTATACCATTCACTATTTTTACTCTTTTCGTAAGGTGGTAATACTGTCACTCCACCATCATTACAATCCAAATCCCATGGAATACCAATTCCAATATGTGAATTAAGTCGTAATGGCTGATACTGTGTTAAAACTCCTACCGTGTCAATTCCCGAGTTAATACAGTTGCTGAGCGGAAAGTCAATAATTCTGTATTTTCCACCAAATGCAACTGCCGGCTTAGCAACATTCGCTGTCAGAACACCAAGTCTGCTGCCTTGACCGCCCGCAAGAAGCATGGCTATCATTTCTTTCTTAATCAATTTATCACCCCTTGTCTGTTCTTAATGATATGGAATAATTATAGCATATCCAATTTAAGCAAACAACACTTTTAACAAATTTGAATTTATTTCGAAAATTTTTTTGTCGAATTCTACTATTTTGTGTCGCTATTTTTTTCGAAAAAATATAGTTCTATAATTGTTTGCAAATTACTTATATAGATGTATAATCAATATGGAAGTAATTGATTTAACAGAGAGGTAAATAACTAATGTACAAATTAGATTTTAATAAACCAATTAATGTTCATTTTATGGGAATCGGCGGCATAAGCATGAGCGGTCTTGCCGAAATTCTACTTGATGAAGGATTTAAGATTTCCGGCTCTGATTCTAAAGAGTCAGCCCTCACTAAAGGGCTCGAAGCAAAAGGCGTAAAAATTTATTATGGTCAGGTAGCTGAAAATATAACGCCAGACATTGAGCTTGTCGTATACACAGCAGCAATCAGGGAAGATAATCCTGAGTTCGCCTGCGCAAAAGAAAAAGGGCTTCCTATGCTTTCAAGAGCCGAGCTTCTTGGACAGATTATGGACAACTACGAGCAGTCAATTGCAGTTTCAGGAACACATGGCAAAACAACTACAACATCCATGATGAGTCAGGTTCTCCTTGAAGCCAAAAGCGATCCAACTATCTCTGTAGGCGGAATTCTAAAAGCAATCGATGGTAATCTCCGGGTGGGCAATTCAGAGGTTTTCATCACCGAAGCCTGCGAGTATACTAACAGCTTCCTTAATTTCAGACCAAAATACAATATAATTCTAAATGTCGAAGCAGAACATCTTGATTTTTTCAAGGACCTTGATGATGTAAGAAATTCATTTAAAAAATTTGCAGCTAACACTACGGAAGACGGAACAATTATTATTAATGGCGAGATTCCTCAATATGAAAAGCTTGTCGATGGTCTGTCACAGCAGATTATTACATATGGTCCCGATTCTTCTTATGATTATTATCCGGCTGGTGTCACTTTTGACGACAAAGCCTGTGCTTCATATACAGCAATGCACGCTGGCAAGAAGCTTTTTGACGTAAAACTCAACGTTCCAGGAAACCACAATGTAAGTAACTCTCTTGCTGTTATTGCACTTTCTTCAGTAATGGGACTTCCTCCAGAAGCTATTCTTGCAGGATTATATAAATTTGGTGGTGCAGACAGACGTTTCCAGTACAAAGGAACCGTTGATGGCGTTACAATAGTTGACGACTATGCTCATCATCCAACAGAGATTCGTGCAACCTTAACTGCTGCTGCAAACTATCCTCACGACAGGCTTGTTCTTGTATTCCAGCCTCACACATACTCTCGTACCAAAGCATTCCTTAATGAGTTTGCCGATGTACTTTCTATGGCTGATATTGTTGTTCTTGCAGATATTTATGCGGCTCGTGAACAAAATACATATGGTGTATCTTCAAAAGATATCCTTGCATTACTTAAGGAAAAAGGCACAGAAGCCTATTATTTCCCTTCATTTGAAGAAATCGAAAAATTTTTATTAAAAAAATGTATGAACGGTGATTTGTTGATAACTATGGGAGCAGGAAATGTCCTAGAAATCGGCGAATCTATACTTGGCAAATAGTTTATCCACTTAATCCACATTACTATCGTGTATAACTCACCTTAGTGATGTGGATTTTTACTATTTTTTATCCACATATGATTTATTCATTTTATATTGCGTTTTGTAGAAATTTGTAAGTTATCCACTTGTCCACAATATTTTTTAACTATACTTTACCGCGTTAATGTGGGTTTGTTAGAACTTCACTTTAAATAATTTATATGCTATAATTGCTCACAGCTAATTTTGAAAGAAGGGTTTGGTATGGATAACATACGTTTATATAGTAATATTATTAATACAGAAACTCATGTTTCGAACAGATTTATAGATGAATATATGGTTGAGGCTAACGGGGAATTTGTAAAGGTTTATCTTTATCTGCTCAGATGCCTGAATTCTGCAAATTGTAATTGCTCTATTTCAAATATCGCAGATCTTTTTAATCATACAGAGGCAGACATAATCCGTGGAATTAAATATTGGGAAAAGCAGGGACTTATTGCTGTCGAATACGGTGCCAATGAAGAAATTATCAGTCTTAATATGTTTTCTCTGACTAATAAGACTTCTGAGCCGGTTTCGCCTGCAGATTCACAAGCAGCCATTGCACAGAATCTTCAAAACATTGCTGGTTCGCAAACAACCATTACACAGAACATTCAGAATATTGCTGATCCGCAAACAACTATTACACAGAACCATCAGAATATTGCTGATCCGCAAGCAACCATTACACAAAGTCATCAGAATATTTCTGATCCACAAACAACTATTACACAGAACCATCAGAATATTCCTGATTCGCAAATTAATATCAACAATTGTGCTTCAGTTCGTCCGGAACGCGTCAATAAAGCATCTGTAAAAAAAGAATATACTTTAGATGAGATAAAAACCTTTAAGAATGATCCTGATATTTCTGAATTATTCTTTATCCTTGAGGTGTATTTAAAACACCCTCTAAGCAGTTCAGATATCAACACTATATTATACTGGTATGATGAGCTTCATTTTACAGCGGATCTTATCGTTCATCTTGTTGAGTACTGTCTGAGCAAGAACCACTCAAGCATCAAGTATATGGATAAAGTTGCTTTAAACTGGGCAGAACATAATATCACTACTGTTGAGCAGGCAAAGGAAATATCTGCTGCACATAGTCAGATTTATTATACAGTAATGAAGGCTCTTGGTATATCAGGGCGTAACCTTGTTACTTCTGAAATGGAATTTCTTAATAAATGGACTAAAACTTATCTTTTTGATAATGAAATTATCGAGGAGGCATGCAGAAGAACTATAAGCGCAATACACCAGCCTAGTTTTGAATATACAGATACTATTTTATCAAACTGGTTCAAAAACCAGGTACATACATTAAGCGACATAAAACGTCTTGATGAGATATATTCTAAGAACAAAAAGGTTACTGTAAACACTACAGACAAGCCTGTAGTAAAACGCAATAAATTTAATAACTTTAATCAGCGTAATCATGATTTTGATGAGCTTGAAAAGGTTTTACTTACTACATCTGTTCAATAAACGATACTTTTGGAGGTCTTAATGGCTTTATCTAATGCACAATACAATGAAATTATGAGAGATTATGAACGACGCCAGCTTGACAATCGTTATCTGACCGCCAGTCGTCTTGAGGAAGCTTTTAAACGCAGCCCCCGACTCAGGGAGATTGATAAAGAAATTGCTTCCACTTCCGTCAAACAGGCTCAGAAGCTACTCGGAGGAGATAAAGAAGCTCTCAATGAACTTCATATGCAGCTTAGAGAATTAAAGGTAGAAAAAGAAGCACTAATCGCTTCTCTGGGGTATCCTTCTGATTATTTTGAACCGGTATATACCTGCAAATTGTGTAAGGACACCGGATATATTGAAGGTAAAAAATGCTCCTGCTTTAAACAGGCAATAATCAATACAGTTTATTCCCAGTCTAATATCAGGGAAATTCTGTCCCGTGAGAATTTTTCAACATTTTCGTATGATTATTATTCTCCAAACGATATTAATCCTACTACAGGTTTTTCAGCCTTAGCTACTGCCCAGAATGCAGTTGATGAGTGCAAACGTTTTATAAATGATTTTAACAACAAACCTAAGAATCTGTTTTTTTACGGTGATACAGGTGTTGGAAAGACATTTTTATCCAATTGCGTAGCAAAAGAACTTTTAGATTCAGGTTATTCAGTAATATACTTTACAGCTTTTCAATTATTTGATATATTAAGCAAAGGTGTGTTTGATAAAGATGCAGATGCCATTGCAGCGCACCAAAACATATTCGATTGCGATTTATTAATCATAGATGATTTAGGAACTGAGCTTTCGAATGCTTTTACAACTTCACAATTATTTCTTTGTGTTAATGAGCGTATTCTTCGTCAGAAATCTACTATTATATCAACTAATCTAAGCCTTGCTCAGATTAATGATGTGTATTCTGAAAGAACACTTTCGCGAATATCAAGTAATTATTCACTTATCAAATTATTTGGTGATGATATTCGAATTAAAAAACGCCAAAATAACTAATTATTTAAGCTTATACACACTAACGTGTATTTTAATATTGATTTATCACTTTATGGAGGAACAAAGATGCCAAACGATGAAAGAATTTTGGAAACAATGCCTGTAGGAACTCTTGGACTTATTGCAACAGACAGCTGCACTGAATTAAGCCAGAAGGTAGATAAATACCTCAGAACCTGGAGAGAGCATCGCGAGCACCAGCACAAAGATGACATTGCTTTCAAGGATTACTATAAAGATAGTTACCTCATTAAGCCTTACACTCCACGATTTGGATCAGGAGAGGCTAAATGTGTTATCAGCCAGTCTGTTCGTGGATACGATGTTTTTATCATGGTTGATGTAACTAATTATAGCATTAAGTATTCTGTAAGCGGTCACGAGAATCACATGTCACCAGATGACCACTATGCTGACCTTAAGCGTGTTATCGCTGCTATTGGAGGAAAAGCACGCAGAATCACTGTTATTCTTCCATTTTTATATGAAAGTCGTCAGCACAGACGTACAGGACGTGAATCTCTTGATTGTCCATTAGCACTTCAGGAGCTTGTAAATATGGGGGTAGATAACATTATCACCTTTGATGCACATGACCCACGTGTCGTTAATGCTATTCCTCTCAACGGATTTGAGAATGTTATGCCAACATACCAGTTTATCAAAGGCATCTTAAAGAACGTTAAGGATCTTACAATTGATGCAGATCATTTAATGATTATCAGTCCTGATGAAGGAGCTACAAACAGAGCTATTTACTTTGCAAACGTTCTCGGTGTTGATATGGGTATGTTCTACAAGAGACGTGATTACAGCCGTATCGAAAATGGCCGTAACCCAATCGTTGCACATGAATTCCTTGGCTCTAATGTAGACGGCAAAGATGTTCTTATCATTGATGATATGATTTCTTCCGGAGAAAGTATGATTGATACAGCAAGAGAGCTTAAAAAGAGAAATGCTGGTCGTATTTTCGTAGTTTCAACATTTGGTCTATTCACAAACGGCCTTGCAGCATTTGATAAGGCATACGAAGAAGGACTTATTTACAGGGTTGTTACTACAAACCTTATTTATCAGACTCCAGAATTATTATCTCGCGAGTACTATATCAGCTGCGATTTAAGTAAATACATTGCATACTTAATTGATACATTAAATCATGATTCTTCAATCAGTGATTTACTTAATCCTTATGACCGTATTAAGGCATATGTTAAGAAATATAATGAAGCTCAGTTAGCTGAAAAAAATAATTAAATTAATAAAATTATGTAATTAATCTAAATAATTGTAATTGAACTTAATTTCAAAATAAGGGCCAAATCATCCAATGATGATTTGACCCTTTACTTTATGTTCCTTTCAGTAATTTATTACATATTGTCTACTTAAGTAATTTTTTATATGTTTTATCAATAGCTATAGCACCAAATGGTGCAGTAATTATAATTGACATAACTGCAATGGTAAGTACCATTTGTCCGCAATTTAAGCCCATTGCTAATGGCACGGCCCCTATCCCCGCTTGTACAGTCGCCTTTGGTGTATAAGCAATCATACAGAATATCTTCTCCTTCATAGTTAATTCCGTCTTAATCAGGCACACAAATACACCAATCATTCTAAATACTAAAGCCGCAAGAATCATAATAACAGTTAATATTCCAGCATCTGCGACATATTTCATATTTACTGTTGCACCGACAAGAACGAAAAGCATTATCTCAGCCCCAGCCCATAATTTATTGTATTTCGTCTGTATTCGTTCTGCAAGAATTTCATAATTTAATTTAATAATTACACCCATGCTCATTATTGCTAAAAGTCCAGAAATTGGAATATAATCACTTATACTATTTTCTAACTCTAACAGCAAAAATGAAATACTAATAATTATTAGAACTTTTATTGTATCTCTAATGTGATTCTTTTTAAATAGCTGTACTAAAACAATACCTACAATTGCTCCAACAATTATTCCTGATACTATCGAAATTGGAATTTTCACAAAAGATAGTGCTGTAAACTCTCCTGACGCTTCTAATGCAGTCATAGCAGTAAATACAACAATTACAAAAACATCATCCACAGATGCTCCTGCCAAAACCAACTGAGGAATACTATGTTTTTCCCCATATCCCTCCTCAATCAGATTTATCATTCTCGGAACAATTATAGCTGGAGAAACAGCTGCAATAACACTACCCACAATAGCAGCCTCTACTATGGTTATTCCAAACAATAATGGTCCAATTACAATCACAGACAAGATTTCAAAACATGCTGGCAAAAAACACATCAATAGAGCAGGTCGTCCAACTTTTTTTAATGTATTAATATTCAAAGACAAGCCTGCTCGTGTCAAAATGATTACCAGGGCAATTTGTCTAAGCTGCGGAGCAATATTCAACAATGATGTATCTATCAGATTCATTGCATATGGACTTAATACTATTCCTGTGAGAATATATCCTAATAAACTAGGCAATTTAAGATTATTAAAAATTTTTCCCAGAGACAATCCCAGAAGAATAATTATTGATATACTTGTAAGCATTCCATTTACCTCTTAAATCTATTTTCCATTATATCTATTCAGAAGCCTTACATTAGCAAAGTGCTCGATAAAGTAAAAAGCTCATTAAAGTAAAAAGCTCATAAAGCAAAAAAGCTCAATAAAGCAAAAAAGCTCAACAAAGCAAAAAAGCTCAATAAAGCAAAAAAGCTGACAACCCTACACCTAATAATGTGTAGAAGTCATCAGCTTATAGCAGTTTAGGTAATATACCAGGGGAGACATTCATTCCCCATTAGAGTTATTTAATTATACTAACTCAAGAACTACCTCAAGAGCTCCATCACCCTTACGCTGTCCAATCTTTACGATTCTTGTATATCCACCGTTACGGCCAACATACTTTGGAGCAACTTCATCAAACATCTTGTTTGTGATGTCTTTTCCATTTACATTGTAAAGAACCTTAAGCATCTGTCTTCTAGCATGAAGACGTGAAGGATTATCTTTCTTGATTGTCTTCTCAACTTCATCGTATACAGTAACCTTCTTACCATCTACAACTTCTTTAACTCTCTTACCATCTTTGTCCTTACGTGGAACCTTAGCTGTTACAGTAACCTCTTCGAAGTTATCCTTCTCTTTTACTGCTAATGCAATAAGACCTTCAGCGATCTTACGTACTTCCTTAGCCTTTGCCTCAGTAGTTACAATCTTACCATTTGCAAGAAGTGCTGTAACCTGTCCTCTAAGTAATGCCTTTCTCTGACTAGATGTTCTGCTTAACTTACGATACTTTGCCATTTTTCTTTTCCTCCATTTGTGGGACATCCGGCTATGCTCTTCGGTCTTACTTGCCAGACATCGTATCTTGTTGTGACCTTAATTGGTCAGTTGCCACTCATGTGTTCTCAAATGAAATAAATGCCTTATCAGTCAAATTTCATCTGAACGGACATCATCACGCACATCGGTCTTACTGATACTGCCCAATGAGTTATATTAAATAGGTTAAAGAATTATTCCTCTCCCTGATTTAACTGTAATCCTAATTCCTTTAACTTAGCTAAAACTTCCTCTAATGACTTACGACCAAGGTTACGAACCTTCATCATATCTTCAGGAGTTCTGTTAATAAGCTCTGCTACTGTGTTGATTCCAGCACGCTTTAAGCAATTGTATGAACGAACAGATAACTCAAGTTCATCGATGTTCATCTCAAGAACCTTCTCCTGTGCATCGTTCTCTTTCTCAATCATAACTTCAGCCTGCTGTGCAGCATCTGAAAGGTCGATAAAGAGATTTAAATGCTCACTTAATACTTTAGCCGCAAGACTTACAGCCTCGTCTGGTTCTAATGTACCATTGGTAAATACATCCAATGTTAATTTATCATAATCTGTAATCTGACCTACACGAGTATTCTCGATTGTAAGATTTACACGCTCTACTGGTGTATAAATAGAATCTACAGCGATTACACCAATTGGAGTATCCTCTGTCTTATTCTTATCTGCTCCTACATATCCTCTACCCTTATTGATTGTAAGTTCCATATACAGTTTAGAATCTGCTCCACCATTTAAATGTGCAATCTCTAATTCAGGATTCATAATCTCAAGATCTGAATCAATCTGAATATCTGCTGCTGTAACAACGCCTTCACCTTCGAATTCAATATAAGCAACTTTTGGTTCATTTGTAGAACTATTATTGCGGATTGCAAGGTTCTTAATATTCATAATGATTTCTGTTACATCTTCCTTAACTCCAGGAATAGAGCTAAATTCATGTAATACACCATCAATCTTGACCTGGCTAACTGCAGCTCCTGGTAATGAAGAAAGCATAATTCTTCTTAATGAATTACCGAGTGTTGTGCCGTATCCTCTCTCTAAAGGCTCTACAACAAATCTGCCATATGTTTTGTCTTCTGAAATTTCTGCGATTTCAATTCTAGGTTTTTCAAAATCGAACACTACAAAGTCCCTCCTTCTCGGGTATAGTTGTTGTTGCAAAGAAATCGCCAAACTGACCAAATAAAATTTGGCCAGTTTAGGAATTCTTTTTTATATAAATTTATATTATTATTTAGAATATAACTCGACGATAAGCATCTCGTCTACAGGAACATCAATCTGCTCACGTGTAGGTAAAGCTTTTACAGTTCCCTGTAACTTCTCTGCATCAACGTCTAACCACTCAGGAACAATTCTTCCACCAGCTACTTCGATGATATCCTTCATTCTCTGAATGTTCTTCTTGCTCTCTTTGATTTCGATTACGTCACCAGCCTTAACAAGGTATGAAGGAATATTAACCTGCTTACCATTAACTGTTACGAACTTATGATCTACAATCTGTCTAGCTTCTTTTCTTGTTCTAGCCCATCCCATACGGAATACTACATTGTCAAGTCTTGACTCAAGCATTGTCATAAGGTTTGGTCCAGTTAAGCCCTTCATCTTATCAGCTCTCTCGTAGTAATTACGGAAAGGCTTCTCTAATACACCATAGATGAATTTAGCCTTCTGCTTCTCTCTTAACTGAAGTCCGTACTCAGAAACCTTACGATTCGCTCTCTGTAAGTTTCTTCTAGACTTCTTATCATATCCTAAAACGCTTGGCTCTAAACCAAGTGATCTGCATCTCTTTAATACAGGGGTTTTATTAACTGCCATCTTAATCTATACCTCCTAATTACACTCTTCTACGCTTTGGTGGACGACATCCGTTGTGAGGTACTGGAGTTACATCCTTGATAGAAGTAACTTCAAGACCGCATGCTGAAAGAGCACGAATAGCTGCTTCTCTTCCTGATCCTGGTCCCTTAACAAATACGTCAACTGTCTTTAAACCGTGAATTAATGCTGCCTTTGTAGCAGTTTCTGCTGCCATCTGTGCAGCATATGGAGTAGATTTCTTTGAACCTCTAAATCCAAGACCACCAGCACTTGCCCATGATAATGCATTACCTTCAGCATCTGTAAGTGTAACGATTGTGTTGTTAAAAGATGCCTGAATATGTGCCTGTCCGCGTTCAACGTTTTTCTTTACGCGCTTTTTAGTTGTTTTCTTTCCAACGTTCTTAGCCATTTCTAAACTAACCTACTTTCTCAAATTATATCAAATGTTATTTCTTCTTATTTGCTACAGTTCTCTTTGGACCCTTACGTGTTCTAGCGTTTGTCTTTGTCTTCTGTCCACGTACTGGAAGTCCCTTTCTATGACGGATACCACGATAGCATCCAATCTCCTGAAGTCTCTTAATATTTAAAGCGATCTCTCTTCTAAGATCTCCTTCTACAGTCTGTGTCTCGTCGATAACTGCGCTGATTTTCTTAACTTCTTCGTCTGTTAAGTCTCTAACACGAGTATTAGGATCTACACCAGCTGCCTCAAGGATACGATTAGAACTTACTCTACCAATTCCATAGATGTAAGTTAAACCGATTTCTACACGTTTTTCTCTTGGTAAATCTACACCTGCGATACGAGCCATGTGTGTTTACACCTCCATAAAATTCTCATTATTGTTATAAGTAACTTGTGAAAAATCACTGATATATCTGCAACTATATATCTACTACCGGAATTCATCCATATACAGCTACGGTTGCACGTCCTGAAATGTGTGCATACATATGAATCCCCATATTTGCATATGCGACAGATATCACTCGGTATTATAATATCCATCCAGCTATGCCTCTGTTTATTATGAACAGACCGTAGCAATCTTCGATTGCGAAGGTAGTTCCTGCGAGCCTAAGCGAGTCAGGAACATCCATTGGTCTGCAGCCGCACATAATTAATTGTTTGAACCATTCTGGTTCGTGTGAAAAAAGGTTATCCCTTTACGCACAAACAACAGGGTCATATAATCTCTAATTAACCCTGTCTCTGCTTATGCTTTGGATTTTCGCAGATAATTCTGATGCTTCCTTTTCTCTTGATAACTTTGCACTTCTCGCAAATAGGTTTAACTGATGATCTTACCTTCACAGCAAATCCTCCTTTCTTTATCAAAGTCCCAATTTATCGTTATGATTTATGCTGGTACTTTTCCAAAAGTGTCCGTATAGTATTATACACGGACACTTTCAAGAAGTCAACTAATTAATTAACCATTTTTTACATTTTTTTATTTATCTCTCCAGATAATTCTTCCCTTTGTAAGGTCATATGGAGACATCTCAATTGTAACCTTATCACCTGGTAAAATACGAATAAAATTCATACGAAGTTTTCCACTGATAGTTGCAAGAATCTGATGGCCATTCTCAAGCTCAACCTTGAAGAATGCATTTGGTAACTTCTCAACTACTACACCCTCAACTTCAATTACATCTGCTTTTGACATATAAACTATATCCTCCTGTATTAAATCTTCTTATTGGGTTTAAAATAAATCCTGGAAGCCAGCCGCTTTCTCTTCCTCTGTTAAAGTAAGAATCTCAGGCTTTCCCTCCGTAATAAGTATTGTATTTTCATAATGCGCAGATAATGATAAATCTTCTGAAACCACCGTCCACTC
>JAXJVZ010000226.1:0-3707 GCA_036308285.1 Agathobacter sp.
CACTAAACTCCGTCCCAATAGCGTTTAGTTAAGATTTTTTTGTAGGATATTCTGTACGGAATATTTCTGATTGTTTGGTTTTAAATATAATGTGGCATATAATCAATTTTTTGAATCAATTGCCACAACAAAACAATTCTGTATTTTGTACATGTGGCATATGATAAATATTTCATAATAAAAGCCACAGAAAAAATAAAAGTAAATTTTATGCGTGTGGCTTATATTAAATATTTTGTAATAAGAGCCACAAGAAAAATTATGGTTTTTTAGCGAAGTGTGATATAAGAGAGTATTTTTCAGAAAAAAGCCACAATTATGAAAAAATCAAGTTTTATAAATTGTGGCTCTTATAAAAATTTTTGATTGATATACCACAGGCGTTAAAAAATATTTATTTTGCTTGTGACCCACATGAGCAATAGGCTTCAAAAAGCCACAAAGCAGATAATATAATACCTTATATCATGTGGCTTTTTGAATTATTTTTTTTAATAGAGCCACATTAACATTCTAGAAGCTTAACTGAACGTTATTGACTCCGTCCCCACTGGCTCCAATGGCTTACCACTCAAGTTTCTCAAGCCACTGTTTTACTTGCTGCTCACGATTTTCCTGTGGCAAACCAGCCTGTTGGCCAAGAGTTAGTTCGCCAATGATCCTGCCATCTGACATATACAAAATCCGCTTGCAATAGCTTGCTACCTGACTGTCGTGAGTTACGAGCAGGATGCTTGTTCCTTCGCGGTTTAGCATTGTAAGAATATCCATTACCTCGCGAGTGGCACCTTTATTTAATGCGCCCGTTGGTTCATCTGCCAGCAAAAGCTCCGGCTGATTCATGATTGCCCTGCATATGCAGGCTCTCTGAAGCTGGCCGCCTGATACTTCTGTGATTTTTCTTTTCTCTAAGCCGCTAATTCCAACTTTATTCATGAGCGATACTGCTTCTGTTCTTATCATAGATTCCGTTTTTCTATCTGCCTTATTTACTTTATTTACTTTATTTACTTTATTTGCTCTATTTCCTTTACATACCTTCTCTCTCTCAATTGCCGGGAGAATAATGTTATCGATAATATTAAGGTTTGGCAGCATATTCATTTGCTGGAAAACAAAGCCCATTTTGCTTAACCGCTCATCTGCCCTTCCATCCTCCGAAAGCTTACATATGTCTTTTTCATCAAAAATTACCTGTCCGGAGTCCGGACTGTCCATACCGGATAATTGATACAAAAGTGTGGATTTGCCCGAGCCTGATGGTCCCATGATAGCAACCATCTCTCCTTTTTCCATTGAAAAATCAACATTGTATAATATATTTTCTTTACATAATCCTATTCCTTTAATCACTTCGCTCATATCTATTCCCTTCCTCTGCTGCATTCTATTGCTTCTATTTTTTTTATTCCGTTACTACCCATGTAAAGTGCTGCCATTGCTGCCAGACTTGCCAATGCGACATTGATTATGACTAAACCGATATTGATAACAAATTTGAATCTGACTGCGCCAAGAGATTTGAGCGCCATACCACAAATGCCTTCTCCCAATATGCATCCGCAAATTGTTCCTATGATAAGTCCTGCAATGACATACATAAGGCATGATTTCCAGAAAGTGTTTCTTATGTTTGCGCTTTTAAATCCCAGTGCCTTTTTTATTGATATCTGGTATCTTTCATTTGCAATTATCATTCTGACAAAAAGCATAATTATAAAGAAAATTATTACTACTGCTACCATATTTATAAGTATGGATGCGGTCTTCACCTGCATAAGTGTTGGTCCGTAAGTTCCCCTTACCCTTGATAAAATGTCAACTACTTCAGCGCCCTGGGCTGTATATTTGTCTGCAAAATTATTGTAGGATGCCTTTTCCTTCAATGTCAGATAAGCAATTTGCCACATAACATTTTCTGTCTTACTTATATCATCAGCAAAGAGCTTTACTGTTTTTCCACCATTTGTAATGTCTGAGTAGATTCCTGATATAGTGCATTTTTCATAAGTCTCAGATTTCTTTACCCATATGGCATCTCCCGGATACAGGCCGAGTTCCTCCGACAGCAGGTATGATAGTGCAAGCTCGCCGTCTTTTTGAGGGGCGCTTCCTTTGCTGTAGGAAACTGGAAAAAGTGTATGATTTCCCCACTCCATTAGCATGTTCATTGTTGTTCCATCATTTAACGTTACTGGTGTAGAACAGGTCTGATAAAGTGCATATTCTTTTACATCAGAATCTTGTGAAAGCATTTTTTCTATTTTGATAAATTCTTGATTATTACCATCCCTGGTTCTTAAATCCATTCTTACCTGGGCATCTCCGATTCCCATATATGTCACGAACTTTGGCGACGAGAGTGTGCTGTACAGATTGGATGGTATCATCATTAAAAATACCGCTATTGCTGTCACAAATGCTATGCATAGTTTATTGCTTTTCTTTTTCTGTTGACCGTAATTACCTGTAAGTGCTTTTACTGCGGTCATTTCGTTTAGCCTTTTTAGCAGTCTCAATATAACCAGGAATATTATTCCTTCGAATACCACCGCACTAATTAATGCAAAAAGCAGTTTTCCAATTTTGCTTTCGGATACACCGTATAACTTTTGCATCTGGGCAGAAAGCGAGCCAAACATAATATAAGATAGGGCGATGCCAAGTATGCCACCAATAAAAATCAGTATGCTATATCTTGTAAGAAACATCTTTTTGATATTTCTTGCTGATATACCAATCGCCTTTAACATGCCTACTTCTCCTGACTCGGAAACTATTCGTGTTATCAGCATAAAACGAATGCATACCAGCGATATTATCAGAACCAGAATACTAATCAATAAAATAATAAAAATCATTATTCCATCTGACAGAGTGTTCATCATTTTAATCAAAGGTCTGGTTATTGTTGGACCATTC
The DNA here is from genome assembly GCA_036308285.1 of Agathobacter sp. Classification (GTDB taxonomy): domain Bacteria; phylum Bacillota; class Clostridia; order Lachnospirales; family Lachnospiraceae; genus Roseburia. The sequence goes on from JAXJVZ010000226.1 coordinate 2,923, forward strand.
ATAGGAAGATTCGCATTTTCATATGCGCTCTTAAAGGAATTACTGTCTACATTCTCATCAAATCGGAACTCTATCAGATATTCTTCACTACCTAAATGTTTTAATCGCTTATAATCTTCATCGCATACAAGAAATCTCTTGGATGATGCCATCATCGAATTCATCTGCGAGTCTCTGATAAAACCGGCAACTCTTAATTCTTCTTCCCCGATTTTCATTACATCCCCGGATTTTATCTGATAAACAGATTCATAACATACCGGTACGTACACCTGCCCGGGTTGAACCTTTGGAAGTTCATTGTCCAAATCAAGCATATAGTCAAATCCATTCCCCTGTACACTGATTCCATTATCCTGCGTACTGTCAAGCAAAGACTGTCCACCCAATGAAAGGATACTATTGTCAAAATTCAAAAATCCAAGCACCTGATAGTCCGTCACGCCGGGCTGCTCATTTGCAAATTTTTCTATCTCTTCGCTACTTATTTCTCCCATGTGCATCTGTAAAAAATCTGGCGTCTTTGCTTCTTCCATCAGATTATCAATCGCCCCTGTCAGGTTAACAAACAGCATTGTTGTAAGTGCTATCATTGCTATGGATATTGCTACAAATACCGTAAAGCATATGGTTGAAAACCAGTCTCTTGCCCATGAGCTTTGCGTCATTCTTTTATAAATATTATCTTTCATAATCTCATTCCCCCTCGGAAAGTCTCTGTATGCTTTTTATTCCAGCCATTGCTACTGCTGTTATCATCAGGCAGATTCCTGAGCCAATAATTA
>JAXJVZ010000227.1:0-2006 GCA_036308285.1 Agathobacter sp.
GATAATTTTGAAGTTAACATGCCTGATGGAACAATAGGATATTCTATATTAGATAGGCTTAACTGAAAAAAGATTAAAATGGAGCGATAAAATGTTATGATAAATGAAAAAGAAATCAGGGTAATTTTTTTAGAAATATAATCGGTAGGCAAGGAGAAATGTGTAAAACAATTCAGGTTAAAGATTGATGGGGGATTTATATGGATTTTAAGTGTATTCCTAAAATAGAATTACATTGTCATTTAGATGGTTCGTTAAGTTACAATCTTACAGACAAGCTTTTGAAAGAAAAAGGAATTAATTTGTCATTAGATGAAATACGAAAGAAAATGCAGGCGCCTATGGATTGTTCAAGCTTAGCAGAATATCTTGAAAAGTTTGATCTGCCAATCAGTTTACTTCAAACAAGCACAGGTTTGGAAAATGTTGCGTATGATTTGGCAAGACAGGCCGCAAGCGAAAATGTAAAATACATAGAAACCAGGTTTGCTCCTGTTTTTTCAAAAGGAGAAGGACTTAAGGTGCCTGAAATTATAGAGAGTGTTAACAAAGGACTTGAGCGTGCAAAGGATGAGTTTGGAATTGAGTCAGGAATAATTGTCTGTGCTATGAGACATCTTGATATGCAGACAAATCTTGATATGCTTCATGAGGCGATGGAATTATTTGGTTGTGGCCTTGTCGGTTGTGATATTGCAGGGGATGAAAAGCCACATACTAATATCGAATATAAAGAATTTTTCAACGAGGCAAAGAGACTTGGAATTCCATTTACAATTCATTCGGGAGAATGTGGTAATGCAAATAACATAGCAGAAGCTGTTGAACTTGGAGCAAAAAGAATAGGTCATGGAATTGCCATGCATAACAGACCAGATATCATTAAAATGTGTAGTGATAAGAGGATTGGTGTGGAAATGTGCCCAATGAGTAATCTTCAGACTAAGGCAGTTAGAAATTTTTCAAATTATCCCTTTGGCTTATTTTATGATGCCGGTGTACCAGTATGTATAAATACCGATAACAGAACGGTAAGTGGTACAAGCTGTACTAATGAATGGGAGAAGTTAAGTTCTATTTATGAGTTTGATGAGGATGATGTAAAAAGAGTTTATACAGAGTCGGTAGAGATGAGTTTTGCGGATGATGACTGTAAAGACAGGCTTTTAAAGAAATTTCTTGTGATTGACTAGTATTTTTATTATAATTACATTTGCAAAACAAGACAGAAGAATTAGAAATGAGGAAATATTAATGTCAGTAGATCAGAGCAAGATTAGAAATTTTTGTATAATTGCCCATATTGATCATGGTAAATCAACTTTAGCAGATAGAATTATCGAGCAGACAGGAACTCTTACCAGCAGGGAGATGCAGGCCCAGGTTCTCGATAATATGGATCTTGAGAGGGAAAGAGGAATAACAATTAAATCACAGGCTGTAAGAATTATTTATACAGCGTCAGATGGTGAGGAGTATATCTTTAATCTTATTGATACTCCGGGGCATGTAGATTTTAATTACGAGGTTTCCCGCAGTCTGGCTGCATGTGATGGAGCAATACTTGTTGTCGATGCGGCACAGGGCGTTGAGGCTCAGACACTTGCTAATGTTTATCTTGCATTAGATCATGACCTTGATGTTTTTCCGGTAATTAATAAGGTGGATCTTCCAAGTGCAAGACCGGACGAGGTTGCAGAAGAAATAGAGGATATCATTGGCATAGAGGCGATGGATTGTCCAAAAATTTCGGCAAAGACGGGATTAAATATTGGTGATGTACTTGAGCAGATTGTTCAGAAGATTCCAGCGCCTGCAGGAGACCCAATGGCACCACTTAAGGCGCTTATATTTGATGCTTTATATGATTCGTATAAGGGAGTAATTGTATTCTGCCGAATTATGGAAGGAACTGTTAAGGTTGGACCGACAATTAAGATGATGGCAACCGGTGCACAGGATATTGTAACAGAGGTTGGATATTTTGGTGCGGGACAGTTTATTCC
>JAXJVZ010000228.1:0-2514 GCA_036308285.1 Agathobacter sp.
ATCTTTAATCTGCGTAGCAAGCTCGCTAAATTCCTGCTCCGGCATTCCTACTATATTTGAACATTCATTTCCAACAAATTGTGCTTTATAAATGTTATCAATTGTTGGTAAAAGTTGATTCTTAACCATATAAACTGCAGTTGATGTGGATAAGTCAGTTATTCTTTTAACCTTTTCCATAGCATTTGATAAGTCTGATAAATTCTCGTCATTTACCGGAATATCATTTTTCTCAAACGCAGCAGCCATTTGCATTGCAAGCTCAGGACTTCCAGCTATACTTTCTAATGCTTTATCACTTATTCCGCCATACTTACTGATATCAACCCCCTGCTTTGCAAGAGCAGCTTTGATTTTATCACTTTCACTAAGAATTACTGACGAATCAGAATCAGATACTGAAAAACCATCCTTTTCTATTTTCATGTAATCTTCTTCTGAAACAGTATTTGATAATACTATCATCTGGTTTTTTCTATTTTCAGCATTATCTGGATTTGTAAAACCTATTTCATCTGATTTATTTTTTATGTCAGCTTTTGAAGGGTCTTCATAAACAGATACTGTCATACAAATAGTATTTGAATCAGATATAGTCGCCTTATCAGTAATTTTGTTTTTAAATGTATTTTCTGCTGGCACGTCATCTTTTATATAATTCGATATTGCCATATTTGATGAATTATCATTTTTTCTGTTTATGTTATCCACTAACATCTTTATACCTCGCCGAACTTATTAACAATTTTCTTACTACAGATATTATCGACATCTTCTGTATATAAATTAATGTGTTTGCTCATGCTTGCACAAACATTATAGCTAATTATAGAAAAGCACAACCTTCATATATAAAAAGGACTGTACCTATCAGATACAGTCCACATAATTACATATTAAAATTTAAATACAGCAACTCCGTATGGTGCAAGTGGGAATTCAAATGAATAATCTCTTCCGTCACATGCTTTTTTCACTGCTTTGTAGCTTGTTTCTCTTCCAGCTTCCTTTCCACCAAACTTTGGATCTTCACTGTTAAGAATAAGTTTGTAAGTCTTTCTTTTTGGAACACCAACTCTGTAATCCGGACGCTCCATTGGAGTGAAGTTAATTACAAAAAGAAGATTATTCTTTCCATTAGCACTCTTTCTTACAAAACTGAAAATACTTCTATAGTTATCATCAGCATTAATCCACTCAAATCCATCAAAAGATGTATCAAGCTCGTACATACATGGATTTTTCCTGTAAATATGGAGTAATTCTTTCATCCAATCCTGAATCTTTTTATGATTTGGATTCTCAAGAAGATACCAGTCAAGCTCTCTTTCCTCACTCCATTCTCTTGCCTGAGCAAATTCCTGTCCCATGAAAAGAAGCTTTTTACCAGAATGTCCCATCATAAATGCATATCCAGCCATAAGGTTTTTAAACTTATCACCTTCTAAACCAGGCATTTTATTAAGCATTGAACACTTTAAGTGAACAACTTCATCATGTGATAGTACAAGAATATATTTCTCACTCTCATTATAACTCATAGCAAATGTCATCTTGTTATGATTATCTTTACGGAAATATGGATCAAGCTTCATATAGTCAAGGAAATCATGCATCCATCCCATGTTCCACTTGTAACTAAAGTTCAATCCGTTATCATCAACACTTCCTGTGATTTTTGGCCATGCAGTTGATTCCTCGGCAATCATTAATGCTCCAGGATTTCTTCCAAGAATTAATGTATTAATATGCTTAAAGAACTCAATCGCTTCAAGGTTCTCATTACCACCATACTTATTTGCAACCCACTGTCCATGCTGCTTTCCATAATCAAGATAAAGCATTGATGCAACAGCATCTACACGAAGTCCATCAATATGATAATGCTCTATCCACATAAGAGCACTTCCAATAAGGAAGTTCTTTACTTCATTCTTACCATAATCAAAAATCTTTGTTCCCCAATCAGGATGCTCTCCCTTACGGGTATCTGCATATTCATATGTTGGTGTACCATCAAAATCAGCAAGTCCGTGTGCATCTCTTGGGAAATGAGCTGGCACCCAGTCTAAAATTACACCAATCTTATTCTTATGACACTGATTGATGAAATATGCAAAATCCTCAGGAGTTCCATATCTTGAAGTTGGGGCATAATAACCAGTTACCTGATATCCCCACGAACCATCAAATGGATACTCTGATATACCCATAAGCTCAATATGTGTATATCCCATTTCCTTTACGTATGCTATTAATGTCTTTGCAAGCTCTCTATATGTGTAAAAGCCATCATCGTCTCTTCCCATATGGCGCATCCATGAACCGGGATGTACCTCATATATAGCCATAGGCTGTCCATATAAATCAGTCTTTGCTTTCTCTTCTCTGTCTTTCATCCAAACATCATCTGTCCATTTAAAGTTACTGATATCTGTTACAACAGATGCTGTCTCTGGACGAAGCTGCGCATAATTTGCATAAGGATCAGCCTTATATAACTTTCTTCCATCC
>JAXJVZ010000229.1:0-2076 GCA_036308285.1 Agathobacter sp.
ATATCCTGTCTTTGACAGTTGTGAAAAAGTAAAAGTCTCGCAGCCGGCGTAAATACGCCGTTTGCGAGACTTTCTTGATTAAAAAGTATGTGGTAATATTTATTTCTTTTTCGTCTGATTTAAAATTTTTCTCATATTTTTCTGAGAGGTTATCTGATAGTCTGTTCTAAAGCCAAAAGCACCATGCAGAGCATCTGTGATATCTGTTCTAGTGTAAGTTGGAATGTATCCTTCACCAGGAGCAATCATCATATCCATAGAACGTATCGTGTCTATTAGTTCTTCGCAAGTGTATTTTTTTTCGAGTTTTTGTTCTAATATTCTGTAGATAACAAGAGCTGTAAAGCAGGTAGTGAAATGTGCTGTGATTCTATCTTTTCTTGACAGATATACAGGTCTGGCTTTGAACTCTGTTTTCATAATTCTGAAACATTCTTCGATTTCCCAACGTTTCTGATTGATTCTTATGATGTCTGATACATTATACTCAAAGTTAGTACATACAGCATATAAACCATCATACTGTGCTTCTGTATCGATTTGATACTGATTAAGAGAAGTGACTACTTTATCAGCTATTTCTCCATCTTTCGTACAATGACCTTGCTCAACAAATCGCTTTGGATCATTAGCTCTGTTTTTGGAAAGTTTTGATGGGGATTCTATGTATTTTTTGGCTCTTTCAATTTGCCGTTCTCTTATAGTTCTTTGATAATTACGATATTTAATAGAATAAGTGACTATAAGATGTTGCTCAAGGTTATCTTCGTTAATCCATCTGTCCTTATAGAATACTTTATCGTAATCAGCATCTTCATCAAGTTCGCTTAATTTATATTTCTTATTACTGCCAGGAAGATACCAGCCATCCTCATCAAGACAGAAATCTTTGAGAAAACTTTTGAGCTTTTTTACGGACTGCGTTGTTACAAATCCTCTTCCCTGAATGCTGTTAAACTTTCGGTTAGTGGTAGATGAAAGACCTGCATCTGTACACACAATAAAGTCTGAAGCATCAAAGTCTTTTATGATTTTCTTTTCCAACGGAGACATGGATGGCTGCTCGTTTTGGTTACCGTCAAAAAGAGAGAATGCAAGGGGTATGCCATCTGAATCCATAAACATCCCCATCTGTACAATAGGATTAGGTCTGTGCTCTTTTGATACGCCGTATTTTCTGAAATCATCTTCGTCTTCGATTTCAAAGTAGTAGTTGGTGCAGTCATAGTAGAGAACTTCCTTTTTTCGATTGATTACATTCTGAGAATTCTTATAAAGCTCAGCCTGAAAGAAGTCATTCTCTTTTGCAATGAATTCAAGAGCGCGGTATACGTGGTGCAATTCACACTTTGGCTGTTCAAGAAATCTTTGAGCACTTTCAAGAGAGGAAAGTTTGGAGCCCGGAGCTATGATTCTTGAATAAATGAGCATCGAGAGGATGTCATTTAAGTCAAAGTCAAACTTATATTTTTCAGAGATAGAATCACATATCTTATTGAGTCCAAGAGAATAATAAATATCCTGCAGGAAAAGATATCCAGCATTGCAAGAGCGTCGAATGTTTTTTTCTATAAGAGAAGAGGACGAATATCTCATGATGACATCCTGCTTTGCTTTTTTCTCTTCTGCGGTTCTTTGGGCAGCGTATTTTTTTGCCCACTCAAGTGGCTCCATGTCACCGCATTTTTTCTTAATTTCGTCATAGGTTCCTATTTTTTCAACAGTTTTAGTAGTTGTTTTGTTACCAATACGAACCGATTTACTCAGGTAATAAATGGTAGTGTTTTTAGATTTAGAAATACTTACTTTCATAGCGACACCTCCGATACCCTTATTATATCATATATAGACACATATCGCCACATAAAAAATGAAAAAAATTGACAAAAAAATACAGGCTTTTCAAGGCCTGTAAAGATTTTTCTGTTATTCAACTGTCAAACTACCGAGCACATGACAGGGAAACAGGCAAGCGAATTAATGGAATAGAATTAGTAGAAGAAAATGTGAAATACCTCTTGACTTTGCATGGGGGCTTGTAATATAATCCTGTCTTTGACAGTTGTGAAAAAGTAA
>JAXJVZ010000230.1:0-2893 GCA_036308285.1 Agathobacter sp.
CATATCAAAAGGCACTTCTGATATTACCTTTAGCCATGCCCCTGAAAAAAAATTGGACTTTGCTACAAAGTCTATCAAGTGTTTCATTCATATTTTTTATCCCCATAGTTTTATCTTTAGAATGACAGATGACAAAAAATCTTTGTCATCTGTTCACATTTCGCGCAATTGCCTTAATTAACTCATCTATATTAATAGGCTTGGCAATATGGCCATTCATACCTGCATCCAGCGATGCCTGAACATCCTCAGCAAAAGCATTTGCAGTCATTGCAATGATAGGAATGTTGCTATCATCATGACGATTATTCATGGAGCGGATAGCCTTTGTGGCTTCATAACCATTCATCTCAGGCATCATAACATCCATTAAGATAATATCAAATGTACCCGGTGGATTTTCTGCAAAAATTTTTACTACTTCCTTACCATCTGAGGCTCTTGTTACCTGAATTCCAGCTTCCTCCAATTGAACCATTGCAATCTCTGCATTCAGTTCATTATCCTCAGCCATCAGGATTTTTACACCCGTCAGGTCTGCCTTGGAAGCTGGAATGCCTTGCTTGCGGACCTCGCTTTCATCCGTCAGTTCAAAAGGTATCTCAATGGTAAAGGTAGAACCCTCATTCTTTTTACTCTCCACAGAAATGGTACCACCCATCAAATCTACATATCGTTTTGTAATAGCCATGCCAAGCCCGGTTCCTTTATACTGCGTACGCGCGCTGTTTTCCTCCTGGGAAAACTCATCAAAAATATGCTCGACAAACTCCTCGCTCATGCCCACTCCAGTATCGGAAATCCGGTAACAAACAACTATATGTTTATCATCTTCCCATGGATGATAGTTCATTTCGAAGATGATTCTTCCACCATCATCCGTGAACTTAACAGCATTTCCAAGAATATTTACCAGTACCTCTCGGATACGAACAGCATCAGCAAGCACATATGGTGTTTCAATCCTTGTCCGCCTGGTCCTAAAATTAATATTCCTGTTTGACAGAAAACCATGCATAATGTTTAGTACCGTATCTGTAACCTCCCTGATATCGATAGGTAAAGGTGTATATTTGATTTTTCCACTTTCGATACGACTTATATCAAGCACGTCATTTATCAGAGTCAGCAAATGTTCGGAACTGTTGCTAATCTTCTCAAGACAGTTCTTTAACTCTGGTGTCGGGTTTTGTTTAAGTCCAATATTTGTAAATCCGATAATGGCATTCATAGGAGTTCGGATATCGTGGGACATATTGCTGAGGAATGTACTTTTTGCTTTGCTGGCAGACTCTGCAGCAATCATTGCTTCCTCCGCCGCAAGACGCAGTTTGTTTAACTCCTCATTATTCTTCTGCTCAATCTTAACCAGCTGGCTACTACGCTGTACCTTGATAATACTTATTAAAGCCAGCACAATCAAAACAACCATGAGCATCATGATGATTATTACCACTCGAATGGTTGAGTTCATTATATTCATAGTACTAGCGGCAACATATTCAGCCGGAATCAGCAGCATCAGAGTCATGTCAGATGAGGACAATGTTGTAAGACAGTAATAATACTCTATTTGGTCAATCATAATATTTGTGGCAACAACACCTTTGGAATTCAACTGTTCCTTAATCTCTTCAAAGGAGCGTTCCTGAACATATTCTGCATTTGCTAAAGCCTTAAAGATATTCTTGACCCCAAAAAGATCATTCTGTGCGTCATAGTAAGCAAGAGTACCATTCTCCTTAATGATATAGGTGGCTGCATTACCGCCATAGCTTTCGGTTGTATAATATTTCTTCAGCGCTTCAATATCCTTTAAAAGCACCAAATGAGTAAACCTGATTTCATCCTCTCCAACAATAATCGGCTGACTCAGCTTTTGGGTAAATGCCAGAAAAGTCCCGTTCACATTGCTGGTATCAGAAACAAAAGTATGGCGTTCTTCTCCATCTGCAAGACGTCCAATATCATCCCAAATGCCCATATCTCCTTCTGCAAGATATGCGGTTCCCATGGTATCCAGAAACATCACCTGGCAACCGTATAGGTCTGTGCAAAACTCCTTTTCCAGACGGCCTATATCTTCCACCAGCTCCTGCTCGTCATTGTAGTACTTTCCTTCAGTAGAGCTCTTGATTCCTGCAACAAGGTTCCAGTGTGTCTCAAGACCAATATCCATATTTGTCTTAATCTGTGAAATCATTTCCTCTAACTGAGATGAACGCTCCAAAACAGTCTGCTTCATCATGTAAGCACGTATATACATAACACTTACCGCAAGAGTCGCAATTATCACAAGCACAAACAATGCCGGCACAAAATATTTAGTTATTTTTTTAATTTTCTGCATCTTGTAATTTACCTCGAATTCATTTTGTGAAGCCTCTGTTTTCATTTTTCTTTCGTATCATTGCAGTTTTATGTAATCGGTAGGAGCCTCCAGCTTGCCTCCATCCTCAATAAGTCTCTTGAAGACATATTCTTCAAAGTGTACATCATCAATCTCATAATCATCACACCCAATCATTTTCATGGCATCTACCACATACCAGTCATAGTCACTACACAGGAGTATGGAATACTCAGCGTCTGGTTCCAGTTTTTTCCCTTCAATAGTCAGGGCGTTGAGTGTATAACCACCTTCCGTTCGTGTAATATCCATCTCAAAACCACTGGATACATATAGAGTACTGTCATTACAAACTGCACCTCTATTTCCTTTCAGGGAAAGTGTATTTTCAACAAGTTTAAATATTTGATCACCATTCAGATGGGCAATCACCGGCTTTCCAACATCGTTGTTGATGAGATAGCCCAAATCCTTCTGCGTATAATCTCCCTCATAAACATCACTACTGATGTAACAAGACTGTCCAAATACAAGGTCAACATC
>JAXJVZ010000231.1:0-11201 GCA_036308285.1 Agathobacter sp.
ATGACTTAACCTTAAGGTCTGCAAGATCTCCTGAGCAGCACTCTAATGTACGTACAGGAACGTCAAGGCTTCTGAAGAGTTCTACTGTGTACTGCCACATCTTCTCATACCAGTCCATAGACTCCTCCGGCTTACATACAACAATCATCTCCTGCTTCTCAAACTGGTGGATACGGTAAACTCCACGCTCTTCGATACCGTGAGCACCCTTTTCCTTACGGAAGCATGGTGAGTAGCTTGTAAGTGTGTATGGAAGCTTCTCTTCATCATTAATTGTATCGATGAATTTTCCAATCATAGAATGCTCAGATGTTCCGATTAAGTAAAGGTCCTCTCCCTCAATCTTGTACATCATGGCATCCATCTCTTCAAAGCTCATAACTCCTGTTACTACATTTGAACGAATCATGAAAGGTGGGATACAGTAAGTAAAGCCCTTGTTAATCATGAAGTCTCTTGCATATGCGGTCATTGATGAGTGAAGTCTTGCGATATCTCCCATAAGGTAATAGAATCCGTTACCTGCTACCTTTCCAGCTGCATCAAGGTCGATTCCGTCAAATCTCTCCATGATATCTGAGTGATATGGAATCTCAAAATCAGGAGTTACAGGCTCACCGAACTTCTCTATTTCTACATTACAGCTGTCATCTTTTCCAACAGGTACAGAAGGGTCAATGATGTTAGGAATCTTCATCATAATCTCTGTTACCTTGTCAGCAAGCTCCTTCTCAAGTGGCTCAAGCTCTGTAAGTCTCTTTGAGATTGCTGCAACCTCTGCCTTAACAGCCTCTGCCTCTTCCTTCTTTCCCTGTGCCATAAGAGCACCAATCTGCTTTGAAATCTGATTCTTCTTTGAGCGAAGGTCATCAGCTTCCTGCTTTGCTTCTCTGGACTGCTTGTCAAGCTCAATAACCTCGTCAACGAGTGGAAGCTTGTGATCCTGGAACTTCTTCTTAATGTTCTCTTTTACTACTTCAGGATTCTCGCGTAAAAACTTTAAATCTATCATATTTCCTCCAAAAATTATTCAAATCTGAGTGGATATTTATCTGTTAACTCCTTAACGATTGCCTGTGCCTTAGTAACTGCACTCTCACCTTCTTTGATAAGCATTGCAATTGCTTCTGCAACCTTATCGAAATCGTCTTCCTTAAGACCTCTTGATGTAGCAGCTGGTGTTCCAAGTCTGATACCACTTGTAACAAATGGGCTCTTTGGATCATTTGGAATTGTATTCTTGTTAGCAGTAATATGAGCATCATCAAGAAGCTTCTCAACTTCCTTACCTGTAAGTTCAAATGGAGTAAGGTCTACGAGCATAAGGTGATTATCTGTTCCACCTGATACAATCTTAATTCCTCTGTCCATAAGTCCCTTGGCAAGAGCCTGTGCATTCTTGGCAACCTGCTGCTGGTACTCTTTGAATTCTGGCTGTAAAGCCTCTTTGAAGCATACTGCCTTAGCTGCGATAACATGCATAAGTGGTCCACCCTGAATTCCTGGGAAAACAGCCTTGTTGAACTTATACTTATCAGCCATCTCCTGGCTTGAAAGAATCATTCCTCCACGTGGTCCGCGAAGTGTCTTATGAGTTGTTGTTGTAACAACATCTGCGTAAGGAATTGGGCTTGGGTGAACTCCTGCAGCAACAAGTCCTGCAATATGAGCCATATCAACCATGAGCACTGCTCCAACCTCATCAGCGATTTCCCTGAACTTCTTGAAATCAATTGTTCTTGCATATGCTGATGCACCTGCAATAATCATCTTTGGCTTACACTCTTTTGCGATAGCCATTACATTATCATAATCGATAACTCCGTCATCATTTACTCCGTAAGGAACGATGTTGAAATATGTTCCTGAGAAGTTAGCTGGTGAACCATGTGTAAGATGTCCGCCGTGGTCTAAGTTCATACCCATTACAGTATCACCTGGCTGTAAAATAGCAAACTGGACTGCCATGTTAGCCTGTGCTCCTGAATGAGGCTGTACGTTAACATACTCACATCCAAAGAGCTCCTTAGCTCTTTCTCTTGCAAGCTCCTCAACAACGTCTACACAAGAGCATCCACCATAATATCTGTGTGCAGGGTATCCTTCTGCATACTTATTTGTAAGCACGCTTCCCATTGCTGACATTACAGCAGGGCTTACCCAGTTCTCTGAAGCAATAAGCTCGATGTGGCTATTCTGACGATTAAACTCGTCGCAGATAGCTGATGCAATTTCATTATCAACTGATTTGATATCATCTAATGTGTACATATTATTTCTCCTTTTTCTTCTCCATATACTAAAGGGACCTTGCTCCCTAAGATTCTAATTATTCAGACACTCTATACGCGTCCGCAGCACTGCTTATATTTCTTACCGCTTCCACAAGGACATGGGTCATTAGGATATACCTTAGCCTGCGCACGTCTCTTTGGAGCGTTTGTAGCACTTTCATCCTTATTTGTTCCGGTAACCTTTGCAACCTGCTCACGCTCAACCTTCTGCTGAACCTGAACATGATATAGAAGGCGAACTGTTTCTTCCTGGATAGCTTCAATCATTCCATCAAACATATCAAAGCCAGCCATCTTGTACTCTACAAGCGGATCTCTCTGTCCATATGCCTGAAGACCAATTCCCTGTCTAAGCTGTGTCATATCATCGATGTGATCCATCCACTTACGGTCGATTACCTTTAGTAAAATTACTCGCTCTATCTCTCTGAACTGCTCTATCTCAGGGAACTCGCTCTCCTTTTCCTCATACAGGTGAACAGCCTTCTCCTTAAGATACTGCTTTAACTCCTTAGGAGTCTTTATCTTCTTAATTTCATCTGCTGATATTGATTTCTCTAATGGGATAATTGGAAGTAAAATCTCTCCAACCTCCTTAAGATCCCAGTCATCTCTTGCAATATCCTCTGAGATACACTGGTCTACAGATTTCTCAACCTGCTCCTGAACCATCTTAAGAATCGCATCCCTCATGTTGTCTCCATTAAGTACCTGAAGACGTTCTGCGTAAATTATCTCTCTCTGGTCATTATTAACCTGATCGTACTCTAACAGATTCTTTCTGATTCCAAAGTTATTACTCTCTATCTTCTGCTGGGCCTTCTCAATTGCAGATGTAAGCATCTTATGCTGAATCTGCTCTCCCTCCGGAACTCCGAGTGTAGTAAATACATCCATAAGTCTTTCGGAACCGAAAAGTCTCATAAGGTCGTCCTCTAATGAGATAAAGAACTGTGACTCACCAGGATCTCCCTGACGTCCTGCACGACCTCTTAGCTGATTATCAATACGTCTTGATTCATGACGCTCTGTTCCGATAATTTTAAGTCCGCCAGCCTCTTTTGAAGCATCATCAAGCTTAATATCAGTTCCTCGTCCGGCCATATTTGTAGCAATTGTAACTGCTCCATGTTCTCCGGCAAGTGCTACGATTTCAGCTTCCTGCTCATGGAACTTGGCATTAAGTACAGTATGCTGAATTCCTTCCCTGCTAAGCATCTTACTTAAGAGCTCAGAAGTCTCGATTGTAATTGTACCAACAAGAACCGGCTGCCCCTTCTCGTGGGCTTCTTTTACCTGCTCAACTACAGCCTTAAACTTCTCTTCCTTTGTCTTATAAACGGCATCCTGATGATCGATACGTGCAACAGGACGGTTTGTAGGAATCTCGATAACGTCCATTCCATAGATATCACGGAATTCCTTCTCCTCTGTAAGCGCTGTACCTGTCATTCCTGCCTTCTTGTCAAACTTGTTAAAGAAGTTCTGGAAAGTAATTGTTGCAAGAGTCTTGCTCTCTCTCTTAACCTTTACATGCTCTTTTGCTTCTATTGCCTGATGAAGTCCATCTGAATAACGGCGGCCTGGCATGATACGTCCTGTAAACTCGTCAACAATCATTACCTCATCATTATTTACTACATAATCCTGATCTCTGAACATAAGATTATGTGCACGAAGAGCAAGAATAATATTATGCTGAATCTCAAGATTCTCAGGATCAGCAAGGTTCTCAATATGGAAGAATTTCTCAACCTTATGAACACCCTCCTGTGTAAGGTTTACAACCTTGTCCTTCTCATTAACAATAAAATCTCCTGTCTCTTCCTGTTCAAGCCCCATGATAGCATCCATCTTAGAATACTCTGGAACATCCTCACCTCTCTGGAGCTGTCTTGCAAGAACATCACAAGCCTCATAAAGCTTGGTAGATTTTCCACTCTGTCCGGAAATAATAAGTGGAGTTCTTGCCTCATCGATAAGAACTGAGTCAACCTCATCGATAATCGCATAGTGAAGTCCTCTCTGTACAAGCTGCTCCTTGTAAATTACCATGTTGTCTCTTAAGTAATCAAATCCTAATTCATTATTTGTTACATAAGTAATATCACATGCGTATGCTGCACGTCTTTCATCATTATCCAGATTATTAAGAATAATACCTACTGAAAGACCTAAAAACTCGTGAACCTGTCCCATCCACTCAGCATCTCGCTTTGCAAGATAGTCGTTGACAGTTACAACGCATACTCCCTTGCCCTCAAGAGCGTTAAGGTATGCAGGAAGTGTAGATACAAGTGTCTTTCCTTCACCGGTTCTCATCTCTGCAATACGTCCCTGATGAAGAATGATTCCACCGATAATCTGTACTCTGTAATGCTCCATTCCAAGAACACGGCGTGCAGCCTCTCTTACAGTAGCATAAGCTTCCGGTAAAATATCATCAAGTGTCTCTCCATTTGCAAGTCTGTCTTTGAATTCTTTTGTTTTTCCTTTAAGTTCGTCATCGGACAGCGCATGCATTGCGTCTCTGTATGACTCAACTTTATCAACTATTGGGTATATTCTCTTTAGCTCTCTTTCGCTATGAGTTCCAAAGATTCTTGTTATTGCGCTCATTGCAAATCTCCTATCTGATTTTATAAGGGCAAACTGCCCACACAATAATGGCATTTTACCACTTTTAGGCATTTTTAACAACTCTATGAGGTCAATGTTTTATTAACTTTTTGTGAACTTGTACTATTTTTCTTTCAAAAAAAATACTTCATGCTATAATATGACTATTAAACTATCAAAAAGTTATATCATTAATAACAAGGAGGCATATTAAATCATGTTTTCATACTCTTATAAAACAAACGGTACATGTTCTACAAAGATTGACTTAGAGCTCGATGGTGATATCGTACATAACGTTAAATTTACCGGCGGATGCCATGGTAATCTTCAGGCAATTCCCTGTCTCGTAGAAGGACTTACTGTTTCTCAGGTCGAAGAGAAAATTGGCGGAATCAAGTGTGGATTTAAAAATACTTCATGTGGTGACCAGCTGGCTAAAGCCTGTCGCAAGGCATACGAAGCATCACAGGAATAGAAAGCAGATTATTCCGGAATCTATGTAAGCGGTACTCTATTAAAACCATTATAGAGTATCGCTTTTTATCTAATTCGCCTTTATTAAACAGGTACTGTCATTATTGAACGGGCACATACACCATTGAAATGGTTCATGCTCTATTGAAATGGTCCATGCTTTATTGAACTGGTGCAAGCATTACAGGCTGAAGCTGCTTTCCCTCTAACGCATGCAGCAAAGTCTCTTCAATCAGTTCCATATCACAAACCAGCGAATTAGGTTTTTTTCTATAATCATCCTGCCTAAGCGGCACCATATACACATTTTTTGTGTTCATCAGTTCCCCAATATTTTTGAAATTTGCCCCCATTGCATCATTAGTAGCCAAGGCTATTACAAGGGGCTTTTGATTTCTTATATGCGCCTTAGCTGCCATTAAAACCGGAGAATCCGTTATACCAAGATTGAACTTGGCTGCAGTGTTTCCGGTGCACGGGGCAATAATCATCACATCGAGATTAGCATTTGGGCCTATGGGCTCTGCTTCTTCTATTGTAAAAATACCTTTATTTTTAGTTATATCCTGAATCTCTTTTATATTTTCCTTTGCATTTCCAAACCGTGTGTCTGTCCTTTGTACATTATAAGAGAAGATTGGAACTATCTTTGCCCCCTGCCGGGCCAGCCTTCTCAGACAGGCTTTTGATTTCTCCATAGTACAAAAGGATCCTGTCATAGCATATCCTATGGTATAATTTGATAAATCCATGTGTCATCCTCTCCTGATGATGCTTTAAAAGGTTCATGTCTGTTAATACAATCAGCCAGGATTTTTCCACTGCTTTCCGTCATATATCTTCCCGGAAGGCTTAGTGCGTGATTGAAATTTATTCCTAGTTTTTCAATCGCCAATCGATCACATCCGCCTGACCCGGATGCTATATCTATAATCAACGCATCCTTAGGTAATTCCTTTATAATTTTTTCTGTAACGACCAAAGCTGGTACCGTATTTATAAGCACATTAGTCGAGTAAGCCTCATCTGGTCCGTATGCAAACGGACATGCACTAAATCCGGCTTTAGTTGCTGCAATTCTCGCCTCTTTACTCCTTGCTGCAATGGTTACCTTTGCGCCAAGTTTCAGTAGTCTTTCGGCAACAGCCCTACTGCAATGACCAAAACCTGTAACCATTATCTTGCTGTCAGTTATTGAATAGCTGCTCTCAAGTGTAATAAGTCCTATAACTGCTTCCGCTGTTATAACTGCATTTCTATCAACAACAAGTTCATCTATAGCTGTATCCACAAACTCAATCTGATTTTCTATTAACCAGTTTCTTCTCCCCTCGTCAAAAGCTCCGCCGTACACCTTAGGTTTGTATTTTACAAGATTAGCTTTTAATATTCCTTTTTCAAAAGGTCTTACTTCAAGCCTGGATACGGGTGTTGGCAGAATAACTCTTTTCACATTATCCCATGTGATTTTATCTGCTCTGTCGACTGTGCGTTTTCTTCCTACAAGGTAATTGGCAATCGCCTTCTGTCTCTGGTCGGTAACATAAATAATTGTATCTCCAAACATACAAAAGCTCCCTTCCATATATAATATGAAAGGGAGCTTTATTAGTTCCTTAGTCAAAATATAATTAGAGCTGTGTTTTTACAAAAATATCATAAATAGCTTCGATTGCCTTATCAAAGTCATCGTTACTTACACCGATGATGATGTTAAGCTCTGAAGAACCCTGATCAATCATTCTAACGTTAATGTTTGCATGAGCAAGTGCAGAGAAAATACGTCCTGCTGTTCCTCTTGTAGATTTCATTCCACGACCTACAACTGCAATAAGACCAAGATCTGACTCAAGCTCGATTGAATCAGGCTTTGC
Source organism: Agathobacter sp. (assembly GCA_036308285.1). Classification (GTDB taxonomy): domain Bacteria; phylum Bacillota; class Clostridia; order Lachnospirales; family Lachnospiraceae; genus Roseburia. The sequence goes on from JAXJVZ010000231.1 coordinate 7,265, forward strand.
ATTCTTACGGATTGCACTTATAACCTGCTGTTCCTTGCCTTCAAATTCTTCCTGATGAACAAATACTGTCATAGTATCAATTCCTGAAGGCATATGCTCGATTGAGATATCGTTCTCCTCAAATGCCTGAAGAGTCTTTCTACAGAATCCAATCTCTGAATTCATCTTATCTTTATCGATATTTACTGCTACGAAGCCCTTCTTACCTGCAATACCTGTGATTGTAAACTCAGGCTTCTGACATGTACTTGCAACAATGAGTGTTCCTGCTGCTTCAGGCTCATTAGTGTTACGGATATTAATAGGAATTCCCATGCTTCTTACCGGGAAAATTGCATCCTCATGAAGTACTGATGCACCCATGTATGAAAGCTCTCTAAGCTCTCTGTATGTTACAACCTTGATTGGCTCTGGATTATCAATGATACGTGGGTCTGCAACAAGACATCCTGATACGTCTGTCCAGTTCTCATACATGCTTGCATGACAGGCCTTGGCAACGATAGAACCTGTAATGTCTGAACCTCCTCTTGAGAATGTTACTACTCTTCCATCAGGACCTGCTCCGTAAAATCCAGGAATAACAGCCTTATCACATTTTTCAAGCTTTTTACTAAGAACCTTATCTGTCTTCTCTGCATCGAACTCTCCGTCCTCATCAAAGAAAATTACAGTTGCTGAATCTATAAATTCATAGCCAAGATAGTTAGCCATGATAATTCCGTTTAAGTACTCTCCTCTTGATGCAGCGTAATCTTTTCCTGCCTTAGCCTTAAAATCTTCTGATATCTTCTTGAACTCATCATCAAGTGTAAGCTTAAGATTAAGACCATTAATGATAGAATCATATCTATCCTTAATCTTCATAAGAGATACTCTGAAATCCTGCTCCTCTTCTGCTAATGCATAGCAGGCATAAAGCATATCTGTAACCTTGGTATCCTTGGAATTTCTCTTACCAGGTGCACTTGGAACTACATATTTACGCGACTCATCTGCTCTGATGATGTCTCCAACCTTGGCAAACTGCTCTGCACTTGCCAAAGAGCTACCACCGAATTTTACTACTTTGACCATTTCTTTTGCTCCTATAATTCATTTAAAATATCGCCATGAATTATACAGCAGGTTTTACTCTCTAGTCAAACTTTTTTATTAATTTTTATTCAATATATTCTATATCCATATCGAATTTCCCAGTTTCTTCATCAATCAGGATTACTCCATAGGACGCTGGTACTCCTCTTGGTGGTGATCCAATGCTTCCCGGATTTAAAAACGCAAGTCCATTATGATAATCGTAAAATAGTCTGTGTGTATGTCCGAAAAGCACTACATCAGCCTCCTTTTCTTTGGCTCCAAGCTCTATATTCAGCATACTTAATTTAACACTATATGTATGACCGTGACATATCAGAAATTTCTTTCCCTCTATAGTAAGTATTCTCTCTTCCTGTTCGCTTACATAATCACAGTTTCCAGGAACCCTCTCCATAATGATGTCCGGAAATTCTCTCTTTAAATATCCGGCATCATTCCAACAGTCACCAAGATGAATTATTAAGTCCGGTTCTGTTTTCTGAACTGCCAATTTCATGTTTTCGATATCCCCATGGGAATCACTAAGCACTAATATTGTCTTCATAAAATCTCTCCTTTTTCCACTCCACGCAGCTTGCATCCGCGCAACTTACTGTGTCATAGGAAAACACAAAACTCCTGCCATGGCATCCTCGCCAAAGCAGGAGTTCTCTCCCATAAATTAATTTATGCTAATCTCTTCCACTGTTTACTGCATTTATAATATGAGTAAAACATACACTTGTCTGCCTGATCACATCTTGCTGGTGCACTCTCAATATTGCACTGGCAATTAACAATTGCCTCAGCCTTCCCCTTGCAACTTCCCTTAATCATTACATCATCTAATACTTCATCTGACATTTTTACGCTCTCCTCACAAAATTTTGTTCTCAACAAGAAGGATTATACAATATATTGTGGGTTATTACCATAAGGCAATTCTAACAAAATAGATGGCGTCTTTTGTCAAATTTTTCACTTGACTAAACCAGAAAAATCAGTTATGTGGTACTACAAGCCGATATCATCCACAAGATTTAGTGCATATTTATCAACAATTTCCATTGCTTTACGATAACTATCCACATTTCTTAAATGTTCTGTGCAATGTGCATCTAATCCAAATATAACCTTATTTCCAACCTCTGCAGGAATCTGCCAGAATCGGTTCACATCAGGAAAATGTTTTCCTTCTCTTATTCCGAGAAGATTAATCTCAAGCGGAATATCCATCTCCTTTAGTGCTTTGCAAAGACGTGTCATCTCCCATTCATATACTGAATCAAGTCCGCAGTAATTTATCAGATCCGGATGTGCCAGATATTTATAGCTTCCTGTTTTCATTCCTTCTATAATACTGTCGACATACTCTCTTATTCTGCTCTCATCATCTGTAACATTACCTGAATATGGGCCCTGCTCCTCGCTTCTCCAGAAATGCTGTCCCATTATCATATAATCTACCCCAAGCTTATGAAGCATAAGCCTTTGCTCTTTATAAAATTCAGGAATATACTCAGCCTCAAAGCCTACATATATCTTGATATCTGATGCATATTCAGCTGCAAGCTTCTTAATACAGGATACATATTCAGGGGCCTGAGCCATAGTCATTCTTATTCCTGATACATAACCATTTTTAAAGGGACATGGAATATGGTCTGAAAAGCCAAGCTTCTTTATACCCATCTCAATTGCTGTTTCTATATATTCACGCTCTGTATTATATGCATGCTGGCATCTTGTAGTATGTGTATGATAATTTGCCTTTAAATATGCTTCCATTATAAACTCTCCATATAAAAAAATTTTTCAACTTATTTTATCACTTTTATCAATAATGTACATAGCCAAATCATTTGCTTATTTGTGACCATGGTATTATAATTGACTAATAAGAAAAATATTTTTTGAAAGGGGACTTATTATGTTTTTTCAAATTTATGGTCACTTTTCCAGCTATCAGTTGCTGGGATGGTTATGCGTTTTTGCAGGTTTAATTATCTGCAACGAAATTGCAAGAAGAAGTAAAGCAGGAGGAATCTTCTTTTTCCTCATTCTTCCATTGATATTAACTGTTTACTTTATTGCAATTGCAATTGGTGCTTCAAACGGAGCCGAATGGGCACTTAAAAACCAGACATATATGTATATGAACGGCTGGTTCCATTATGCTAAGCTTTACGCAGCTACAGCTGGATGTATTGGTTTCATGATGCTTAAATACGGCTGGGGCCTTGGCAAAAAGGATGCTTTCAAGGTATTCCCATTCTTAATTGTGGCAATTAACATCTTTATCGCTGTTGGTTCAGATTTCGAGTCCGCAATAAAGGGGGCTGCAGGAGTTGACGGATGGTGGTTCTCAAATGAAGGTGTATGGCTTAATGGTGGATGGTGGAACTGGGCAAATGGTATTGCCGGAATCATCAACGTATTCTGTATGACAGGCTGGTGGGGAATTTATTCTTCTAAGAAGAAGGACGACATGCTCTGGCCTGATATGACATGGAAATTTATTGTAGCCTACGATATCTGGAATTTTGCTTATACATATAACAATCTTCCAACCCACACATGGTACTGCGGTCTGGCTCTTCTTTTAGCGCCTACATTTGCAGCACATTTCTGGAACAAGGGTGGCTGGATTCAGAACCGTGCAAACACACTTGCAATCTGGTGTATGTTCGCTCAGGTATTCCCACTTTTCCAGATTGGAACAAAATTTGCAGTACTTCCTTCTCTCTACGAAGGCGCGGCAGAGCTTGGAATTACAGCTCTTGATCTTACAAAGGTTACAGATATCACTACAACAGGCATTACAGCAAATCCAACAGCACAAGGACTTATCTCTATG
>JAXJVZ010000232.1:0-10955 GCA_036308285.1 Agathobacter sp.
CGTGTCTGCAAACATATATACAAGGCCTTTTTGCGTCATCCCCCTGCGCGCATACAATTCCTAAGTCAATCCCGAAGCCAATACCCAAAAGTAAATTCCCCTCTATGGGAGTGGATGTCCGGCGGCAATGTATAGCTCATACCATTCAGGACGTGTAAGTTGTATGTCACATGCAGTAATGATATCTTTCAGTCTTTCCTCATTAGAGGTGCCCGCAATCACCTGGATATTGGCAGGATGTCTTAAAATCCAGGCTGTTGAGATGGCCGTCTTAGATGCGCCATATTTGTCAGCAAGTCTGTCTAGAACTTCATTAAGCCTAGCATATTCCTCATTGTCAATAAAACATCCTTTCCATGCCGGCATCTGGAAAGGAGACCATGCCTGAATTGTAATATCGTTAAGTCTACAATAATCAAGTACACTTCCATCTCTGTCAATAGATCCAGGAGTCTCCATATTAACTTCCATTCCATTTGAAATCATATTAGAAACAGGAATACTAAGCTGCATCTGATTAATAATAAGTTCCTCCTTAATACACTTTTTAAGCAACTCAATCTGCATAGGTTTATGATTAGAAACGCCAAAATTTCTAACCTTCCCCTTTGTTTTTAATTGGTCAAAAGCCTCAGCAACCTCGCACTCATCAACCAACGCATCCGGTCTGTGTAACAAAAGAATATCAAGGTAATCCATTTTAAGTCTCTTGAGAATCCCGTCAACCGAAGCAATAATATGTTCCTTAGACAAATCATAATATCCCTTGTCCCCAGTAACAATACCGCACTTAGACTGAATAATCATATCCTCTCTCTTAATAGAAGAATCCGAATCCCATGCCTCTCCAAAAACTTCCTCACTCTTTCCAGCCCCATAAATATCCGCATGGTCAAAAAAGAATGCCCCACTTTCCAAAGCAGTATGAATATAATGATTCATATCTCCAACACTCTTATCCGCAAGTCTCATACACCCAACCACAATCGAAGGCACCACCATGCCATTTTTTAACACATAATTCTTCATGTCTCATCTTCTCCTTTTCCCACTTATCATTCTATCTAATTTCATGAACACTCCAGCATTCTTGCTGCGGAATGCGCGTCAGCTTTACTGAAATATTCCTATAATTTAATACTTGCCTATTTTCATTATAGCATCCCATTAATTCTGACTTATCAGCAATTCCGTCAACTTCACCACTTTATTATTTTCGCAATAACAACTCCAAAAAACTCATCACAACTCCATTACAATACATTACATATCCCCCCATTAGCACACATTACATATTCCCCCATTAGCGCACATTACATATTCCCCTCATTAGCGCACCTAAACACCGTAAATCTTGGAATTTTGCCTTGAGGCTTATGGAGTGGCGGGGCATAGATATATATTTGCAGACCGTTAAGCAACGTCGGCACTTAATGAGCGTAGTGCCATTGGCGCTATGCGAATTTAGTACCGCTACGTTGATTACCCGAGCGAGAGCGTGTCTGCAAATATATATCTATGTCCACGCCACTCCATAAGCCTCAAGGCAAAATTCCAAGCCACAATATAAAAATTCCAAGCCACAATGCTAAAATCCCCCAGCCCAAAGGCCAGGGGAATAAATTTTACTCTCTATGCATAGAGAATGTTTCCATATGGTAATTATCGATATTAGCACGGATCTCACGATCATCAGCTCTTCCAAGTAATTCATCTCTGAACTTCTTAGTAGAAACCATATCATTGTATGAACTTGGACCGTTTACACATCCACCCTCACATGCCATACCTTCGATGAAGTCCTGTGGAAGCTTTCCAGCCTTCATAAGCATTAATGCCTTCTTACACTCTGCAGCTCCATTTGCAACACATACGTCACAATCAGGATCTACACCCTTCTCTTTAAGTGCCTGAAGAACAGCAGCTGTAACTCCACCTGAGTTACCAAAACGCTTACCGTATACAGAACCCTCCTGATATGAAGTATCATCAGCCTCAAGAGTTACATCCTTGGCCTTCATGATTGCACGAATCTCACTGAATGTAAGAACATAATCAACATTATCTTTAATCTTCTGATCAACAACCTCTGACTTCTTAGCAATACATGGTCCGATAAATACTGTAACAGCATCAGGATCCTTTGCCTTAATCATTCTTGAAACAGAAGCCATTGGTGAAATTGTTGTTGAAATACAATCGGCAAGCTCTGGGAAGTGCTTACGAACCATATTTACAAATCCCGGACAACATGAAGTAACCTTCTTCTCACCCTTCTCATATGCTTCATACCACTCATCAGCCTCATATGCAGCTGTCATATCTGCACCAAGAGCAACCTCGATATAATCGTTGAATCCAACTGCCTTCATTGCCTTCTTCCAGCTGTTCATTGTAATAGTAGGACCGAACTGTCCCTCTGCTGCTGGTGCGCACATAGCATAAACTTTCTTATTATCATCCTTAAGAGCCTTAATTACATCAACAATAAATGTCTTAGAACCGATAGCTCCGAATGGACAGCTGTGGATACATTTTCCACAACGGATACACTTCTCATCATCGATTACAGAAATTCCATGCTCATCGTATGTAATAGCATTAACCGGACAAGAGAACTTACATGGTCTCTTAAGATGAGCAATTGCATTGTAAGGACATGCAGCTGCACACTTACCACACTCTTTACATTTCTGTGGATCAATATGTGAGCGATGTCTTCCAGCCTCGATAGCTCCGAACTTACAGGCATTGATACAAGCCTTTCCGATACAGTTCTGACAGTTCTCTGTAACTGTATAACTTGAGATAGGACAATCCTCACAAGCTGAACTGATTACCTGAATTACATTACCGTCATCATTGATTCCCGGTGCCTTGCCCTCAGCAAGTCTGACTCTCTGGCGAATAATCTCGCGTTCCTTATAAATACAGCATCTAAACTGTGGTGTTGGTCCTGGGATGAGCTTGAATGGAATCTCATCTCTCTTCTGCTCAAGTTCTCCTGCAAATGCAGCCTTGGCAACTTCATACAAAACCTCGTGTTTGATTTTGATTACGTTCTCGTCAGCGTACATAATTTCTCCTTTTATAACACTAATTTCCTATTGTTTCATACTCACATAATACAAAATTATTTCAATTTTTTCTAGCCTTGTACCCATCTAAATACAATTTTTTATTGATATTTTTTATAGTATCAATGATTGCTTTATATTTCTTATGTCTAAGCCACTTAAACACTGCCTTAAGTACTATAAACGCCGGATATAAGAGACAAATAATCTGTAAAATAAGAATATACGTTGTTATATCTTCATACGCTCTTGCCCTATTCTCCCAGAATGGATATGTCACTCCATAAATATTCATTGAACGCTTTCCAAGCTGACCAATTCTTAAAAACCGGTTTTTCAGATTAAACCTGCTCGAATTCTCAATAATTTCATACTGTCCATCCTCCAGGCCAATAATTTCTTTTAGCTTATCCTTTCCGAAATCCCTGACCGGATTCTGTACCAGAAGTTCATAGCATGATATTGTAGTGCCTGGAGTTTCCACTTCCATACCATCTTCTCCCATACTCTCCCCCTGCAAAGAAGAAAGCAGATCAAAATCTACGTATACTTTAGGAAGCTCCTCCTCTGAGGCCTTGGAAAATAACCCCTCTTCGCATTTAACAACGCCTCTTATGACACATGCTCTTCCACCTATGTCCACATACATTCCAGCTACATTCCTTGCTCCAAACAATGTCCACGCTGTATTTTCATCGAGGATAATTCCGTCTGTGTTCTCATCGTTGTAACTAAAGTAATTACCTGACAAGAGCTTTTCCGGATGAAAAATGAAGTAATCTTTAGACACACCGAATGCCCTTACGGTAGTATCATTTTTTTCAGAGCTTATCGTAAGTGTTGTCTGGGTGCTGTAAGCATCTATCAGCACTCTTGCTGATTTCTTATCAGTATCCACAGCCGCATCCTTTAATGCCTCATGCATCATGGCCCGATACTGCAGTGCCATATTTCCATCCGGTTCAAATCCTTCTTTGAAAAAAACACTTATCTGTGCATATTTCTCATCACTCTGCCATCTGTCAACAAGCTTCTGGGGAGCAAGCTGTGATGCCAGATTTCCTGAAACAAACTCAAGTATTAATGATGTAAGAACAAGAATAACTATCAGAATTGGCTTTATATTTTGTCTGTTAAAAATCTTTTTTATATAACTCATATATAATTTCTCTCTTTAACTAATCTACTCAGCCAGTCTTACCTGCTGATTAATATCAACTGGTTTTGATGTTGTTGTTATAACAAATTCATAACCTTCAAAAGCTCCTGATACAGCAGAATTATTATCATCAGCTGCCAGTACCTCCACATCATATCTTCTTGCATAATATCTGTTTCCAAGAGGTGTACTCTTTGACTCTAATACCAGTACAAAGCTTCCATTGCTGTCCTCCCGTATACAGCTTGTAGGTACAATACACTCATAGCTTGAGCTTTTCTCTCCAATTGAAAGTGTATATGTCTCTCCAACTCTTACCTCGCCTGACATGGCACATGAAACAGTAACATTCTTAGGATTATCTTTGTTCTTCTTAATTGAAAATACTGTAGCCTTAATATCATCGCCGCTCCAGTTATTTAAAACCTTTGCATCATCTCCGATTTTAATTTTCTTAGACTGTTCAGCAGTAACCTCAAAGCTTAATGTAAAGGCTTTATTTTCCGGCTGTATTGTCATAAGCACTTCCTCAGCCTGAACAGTCTGTCCTGCAGTATACATGATATCTGTAACAACACCTGCGATTGGTGATTTAATCTGTGCATCAATTGCATTGCCAGTAAGCTCATCAACCTGCTTCTGAATCTCCTGTAATGCCTCAAACTGGTATTTTACATTAATTTTATTAACCATATCAGTTGATGTTTTCTCATACTCAGCCTGTGCTCTTTCAAGCTCAGCCTGCGCATTTGTAAGCTCAGTTGATGAATTTGTACCCTCATCTGAGCTAAGCTTTGCATTTAATGCATTCTGTGCATTTGTCTCCGCTGCTTCATATGGCACAAGTGCCTGCTGCGCTGATACATACTTTGCTCTTGCAGCATCATAAACATTCTTTGCAGCAGCAACTGTCGCCGCATCTGCCTCGGGATTAGTCTTTGCATCATCATACGCACTCTGTGCAGATGTAAGTTCTGCACTTGCTGCATCAACCTCTGACTGCTTTGCAATCTTATCCTGCTGGGCTTTAATCAGGGCCGCCTGTTCAGAGGATGTATCAACGCTTGAAGAAGAAACAGCCTGTGTAGTAAGACTATTAACCTTTGACTGAAGGCTGTCAACATTCTGCTTTGCAGCAACAATTGCATTCTGCATCTGTGAAAGACTCTGTCCACCACCGCCTTCGATAGCAGTTCTTTCTGAAACTGTAATTCCAGCCTGTAAAACAGCTGTGTCATACTCCTTTTTCGCATTTTCCAATGCCTCTTTCTGAGTCTTAAGCTCCTCACTCTCTGCATCCTCTAATGTAAAAAGAACTGTATCCTTAGCCACCTCATCTCCTGTTTTTACATCAACAGTAGCAATCTTTCTGCTCTCCGGAACAGTAACACTATAACCCTCACTAGCCTCAACAGTTCCTGTACCTCTGACCTTTGTTGTAAGTGAATCACTCATAATCTGCTGTGTGCTGACCTCAACGAGTGAGTAATTCATAATTGTATTTGAAAAAAGTGTAAGAACCAGCATAACCCCAAGAAATACTATGGTGATATTTTTAATTCTGTCCTTTCTCTTATTATTATCCTTCATCAAAATTCCTCCGTCTTATCCCTTAACTCCGTCCTGATATGCAATACCCTCCACAAGCTGTTCCTCGCCGTAGAGATACATAAGAAGACATGGAATCATATAAAAACAGGCTGCTGCAAACGCCAATCCGATTTCCTGTGCATTAATCTTGGAAAGAAAAATAGAAAGCGGATATTTATCCTGATCTGTAAAGAAAAGAAGCGGCTGCTCAACCATATTCCAATAATCCATAAAAATCAAAATAGCACATGATGTAGCTATACCTTTACATATAGGGGCACAGATTTTTGTAAAAATCTGCCATTCATTTGCTCCATCGATTTTAGCTGCTTCTATAATCGATGTTGGTATTCTCTTCATATATTTGGTAAGAAGATACACGCTAAAGGGTGAGAAAATCCCCGGCAGCCATATCGCCCAGTTTGTGTTAAGCATATGCATCTTATTAAGCACAATATAGTTTGGCACAAGTGTTACCTGATATGGCATAAGAAGCAAAATTATATATGCAAAGAAAATAATCGCTGCAGGCTTGCCTTTTGTTCTTGTAAAACCGTAGGCCGCAAGCAAGGCAACCACAAGCTGAAAAACCACAATCGGAACCACAAGAATTAGTGAATTCCAGAATTTAAGCAAATAATCCGGACTTTTGAACAAAACAGTTCCATACTGTGAGAAGCTTACCATGTCCGGAATAAATTTAAGATTAACCCTTTCTGCTATATAAACCTTTCCACCAGTATCTGTCTTTTGAAAAATCACACCATAATTTGAATTAATTTCTGATGCGGACATCAAAGAATTGGTCATTGTAAGTACAATAGGTACAAGAACCATTACTGCTAAAAAGACGACTGCAACAGTAAGAAATCCGTGAACAATCCGTTTTTTCATTCTTCTTCAATATCCTTTCCGAAATGATGTTCAACAGCAAACATTATTCCTATAATTATTATCATTACCGCAGACATATAAATTGCTGCAGTTGAAAGCTTCTGATAATCAGCCGAAGCAAAAGTGTTATTCATGTAATGCTGCAGCATATACAGTCCGTCTACCGGATAATCACCTGTCAGCATATATATTTCCCTGAATACCTTAAACGAATTAATAAGCGATAATATCGTCGTAAATGTAATCATAGGGGACAAATATCTGAGTTTTACATGAATAAAAACCTGCCATCTATTAGCCCCATCTAACTGTGCAACCTCTACACAATCCTTAGGAATATTTCCGATAGCCGCCATAAAAAGAACCATGTTATATCCAACATTCTTCCACAAAAACAGAAGCACAAGCACAAATATTCCAGCTCCGCTTTTAAGCCATTCTACACTTCCACCACCGAAATTTTTAATAATATCATTGATAACACCCTTATAATCAAAAAGCACCTGCCATATAAGAACTATTGATGCAGTAGGTACCATAAGTGGTGTCAGAAATGCACTTCTAAGCTGGGTCTTTCCTGATATTCCTGAATCCAGCAAAAAAGCAAGCCCCATTGCAAGAATAACAGCAAGAGGAACTGCTATAACAGAGAATAACGCAGTATTACCCATTGCTTTTCTAAAAGCCTGATTCATAAAAACCTTTATGTAATTTTCGCCGCCGACAAAATTCGCACTTATCGGATTATCAAGAAACGAATAATATATCACCACAAAAAATGGCAGAATAAAAAATATCAATACACCTAAAACACTCGGTGCCAGGAAAATTCCTGACACCGAAGCCTTAATCTTTTTACTTTGTTTCACTTAAATAAATCTCCATACGGCTCTGAATCTTATCTACTACACTCTCTACACTCTGTTCACCATTGAAATAGTATGCAGCTTCTTCGTTGATGATATTAATCATCTCCTGACCGCTCTCTCCATCTACCGCTGTAGTATTTTCAATTAAAGCCTTTACTTCATCAACCTCTTCCTGAGTTGGAGCTTTAGTCTCTACCTCGAAATCCCCCCAGCCATATCCGCCACCAGCGTACTCAGGGTCCATTGCCTTTTCGAAATACTTTTCATACTCTTTCTTATTTGTTGAGTATCCATATCCGGAATCCTCAGAATTTTCACCAGGCATATAAATCTCTCTTAAGAATTCCCATGCAGCTTCCTTCTCATCACAATTCTTTGAGATACCATACATATTTGTAAGGTAGAGCATTGCTCCATTTCCTTCTGTTGTAGGATATCCAATGTATGTAAGCTTATCATTGAAGATTGCTTCATATAACTGAAGTTCACCAAAATCACCAAGCATCATAGAAGAAAGAAGTACCTTTCCTTCATTCATGAGTACTGCCTCATCTACATCATCCTCGTACTCAAACTCTGCCGGGAACATATTAGCAAATTTAAGAACGTCCATAAACTCCTGACAATTGAAGTTACATTTTCCCTCATCCTCGTTAACATAATTTCTATATCCAAGGTTCAGGCAATATGAAAGAGCCATATCTCTTGTCATTCCGTAGAATAACTGTGTTCCTTCCGGCTTAGAAGCAAGAAGATTCTGCATATCTTCTACAGTCCAGCCTGGTTCAGTTCCTACATCTGACTGTTTTCCAACTACAGTTGATACAGTAAATCTTGTTGGTAGCGTAGCAAGTTTTCCATCAAATTCGCACGCAGAAATAATATTTGGAAGGAAATCATCCTTTGATAAATCTTTGTCTGAATCAAGGAATTCATACATATCTAAAAGTAATCCCTTTGATGCAAAATTTCTAGCCTGTGCAATCTGATCAAAACATATAATATCTATAGAATCATCAGCAGCAACTGCTGTTGTGAAATTCTCAAGCATATTCTCCCAGTCTTCTTCTGAATCATCAGCATATTCGTTGATTGTTACATGATAATCCTCATGCTCTTTATTAAATGCAATTGCCTTCTGCTCGAATTCATAGTCGCTCCAGAGACATGCAACCTTAATCTGTTTTACATTTGCAACTTCGCTCTTGTCGCATTCCTCGAGTAATACTATCTCTGTCGATGAGCCACTATCATTCCAGCTGGTTACTACTGCACAGATTTTTCCGTCTGAAAGCACACCAAATGAGCTTATATCACTACTTGGAATATTGTAATCCATCCACTTTAAGAACTTTTCTGATTTATTTTTCTTGTAATCAACGATACAGAGATTTGTTCCATCATTTGCAAGAAGCTTACCGTCCTTATATGGAACAAACTGATTCAGGTTTGAAACCTCATATGTATCTGTAACCTTACATGATTTCGGATCAATTACTGAAAGCTCCTGTCCTTTATCTCCATATGCACAGAAAGCAACTGTCTCATCATCAAGACGTCCCATTGTGTCAACCCAGTCGAGATCATCAATAGTTCCAGTCAGTTTTCCGTCTGCATCATATACATTAATGTAGTATTTATCACTATCGCCTTCTGCATTCCACTCATTGATTGCAACATATAAATTACCTTTACTATCTGTCACTGCGGCGTTTACAGAAACAGATATATCCTCAGAAGCTTTTTCAAAAGTTTCTTCATAAAGCTGTTTTCCTTCTGCATCAATTTTAATAAGCTTATTATTGTAATCATATTCTGTATTCATTTCTTTGAGGAATTTGCCGTAATTTACAGTTCCATCCTCCTCTGTATACTCTTCTACCCAGTATTCTGTCCAGCTGTTCTTTGCTTCTTCCTCGGTTTCATCCCACTCATCTACCAGAAATTTAATTACATCTTCTTCGGTAGCATTCTCATAACCCTGGCCACTGCCTTCCTTTGGCTCTCCAATGTCAGCAATTAACAGAAGATTTCCATCATCATCCGCCGCCATACGGTTAACATATGCGTATCCGTCCTCTGATGAAAGAGCAGAAACATCAAATAATACTGTATTCTCTCCACTTTTTATATCAAAACAGTTAAGCGTTGAATTTCTTCCATCCTCATCGGATGTCTGATAATAAATTTTATCCTTGTACTGATATGCAGAACCATTGTTATTTGAAAGTTCTGCCGGTACAGAATCAAGATAAGTCTGCTTAAAATAATGTGCCTCATCTTTATCAGTTTTCTTTCCTCCGCATCCTAGTAGCGAAAAGCACATTGTACCCGCAAGTGCTAAAGCCATTCCTCTTCTAAAAATATTTTTCATAAAACCTCCTATTATTCATCTGGTCGTTTTTACTATGTCAGTATAACACACATGTATTTCTGATTTCTTTAAAGTATTCTTAATTTTATGTATAAATTTATTAATAATACATATGATTAATAAAACTCTAATCGGATTAAAATCATGAGCAATAATCAGAAAATAGAAACCATGCTTCTTGCTGCTTTAGATTCAACCCCTGAACAAATCGAAAGTTCATCAGCTCTTTCAGCCGGCATCGACCTAAGCAATGACGTATGGCAATTAATTGTAAGATACACTGATGACCTGTCAGACCTTGAAAGAAAATACCCTGGAATAAAAACTATCACTCTTTTAAATGGATACGGCATTATTTTTACTCCACGTGAATTTATTGACTCCGTCGCATCTGAAGAGCGAATCATATATATAGAAAAGCCCAAAAGCTTCTATTATCAGACATACTCCGCCAGACAGGCCTCCTGTATTAACAGTGCCCAGAACCGTTATTCTGGTTTACTTACCGGGCTCGGAACCTATGTATCAATCATTGACTCCGGAATTGACTATTCACATCCTGATTTTAGAAATCCTGATGGCTCTACCCGGATAAAATATCTGTGGGATCAGACTATAACCCCTACTATACCATCCCCCATGGACCTGCAAACATCCCCATATCCGGTTCCATTCGGTACAATCTATGATGAAGCGACTATTAATATGGCATTATCGGCAGCTACTACTGAAGAAAGGTATAGCATATGCCCAAGTATTGACATATCCGGTCACGGAACACACGTAGCGGGTATTGCCGCAGGAAATGGCGCTGCATCAAACGGTATAAACCGCGGAGTTGCATATGAAGCCTGGCTGATAATTGTAAAACTTGCACCAGTTACCAATACAACTTTTCCCGGTACAGTATCAATTATGACAGCTGTAGACTTTTGCATAAGACAAAGCCTTTTGCTTAATTCCCCGGTTGCAATTAATCTTAGCTTTGGAAA
>JAXJVZ010000233.1:0-2870 GCA_036308285.1 Agathobacter sp.
ATTGCTGATCAGGTATATATTGAGCCACTTACTCTCGACGTTTTAAAGCAGATTATCATAAAAGAAAAGCCGGACAGTATCCTTCCAACATTAGGAGGTCAGGCAGGACTTAACCTTGGAATGGAGCTTGCTGAGTGCGGCTTCCTCGAGGAACAGGGAGTTCGTCTTATCGGAACAACTGCTGAGACAATTTTCAAGGCAGAAGATCGTCAGGCATTCAAGGATACAATGGAGAAAATCGGTGAGCCAATCGCTGCATCACAGGTTGTAAATAACGTGCAGGATGGTATAGCATTCACTAACAAAATCGGATACCCGGTAGTACTTCGTCCGGCATTTACACTTGGAGGTTCCGGCGGTGGAATCGCCCATAATGAGCAGGAGCTTATAGATATTCTTACAAACGGATTAAGACTTAGCCGTGTAGGAGAGGTTCTTGTAGAGCGTTGTATCGCAGGCTGGAAAGAGGTAGAGTACGAGGTAATGCGTGATGCCAACGGTAACTGCATTACAGTATGTAACATGGAGAATATCGATCCGGTTGGTGTTCACACAGGAGATTCAATCGTAGTAGCACCATCACAGACTCTTGGAGATAAAGAGTATCAGATGCTTAGAAGCTCAGCACTTAACATTATAGATGAGCTTCAGATTACAGGTGGATGTAACGTACAGTACGCACTTCATCCGGAGACATTTGAATACTGTGTAATCGAGGTAAACCCAAGAGTATCACGTTCGTCAGCCCTTGCATCAAAGGCAACAGGATATCCAATTGCAAAGGTAACAGCAAAGATTGCTCTTGGATACACGCTTGATGAAATTAAAAACGCTATTACACAGAAGACATATGCGTGCTTTGAGCCAATGTTAGATTACTGTGTAGTAAAAATACCAAGACTTCCATTTGATAAGTTCCTCACAGCAAAGAGAACACTTACAACTCAGATGAAAGCAACTGGAGAGGTAATGAGTATCTGTGACAACTTCGAAGGTGCTCTCATGAAAGCTATCCGTTCTCTTGAGCAGCATGTAGACAGTCTTATGTCATATGATTTTTCAGATCTTACAGATGCAGAACTTGAAAAGCAGTTAGCAAAAGTGGACGACCGTCGTATCTGGGTAATTGCAGAGGCACTTCGCCGTGGAGTATCTTATGATCACATTCATGAGATTTCTATGATAGATAAGTGGTTTATCGACAAGCTTGCAATTCTCGTAGAGATGGAGCAGCAGTTAAAGAATGAGGAGCTTACAGTAGAGCTTCTTAAGGAAGCAAAGAGAATTGAGTTCCCGGACAATGTGATTGCACAGCTTACAGGTAAGACAGAAGAAGAAATCAAAAATATGCGTTATGAAAACGGAATCGTAGCAGCATATAAGATGGTAGATACATGTGCAGCAGAGTTTGCAGCAGAGACACCATACTACTATTCAGTATTTGGAAGTGAAAACGAAGCAGCAGAGACAAAGCCTGAGAAAAAGGTTCTTGTACTTGGATCCGGTCCTATCAGAATTGGACAGGGTGTAGAGTTTGATTACTGCTCAGTTCACTGTACATGGGCATTTGCAAAGGAAGGCTGGGAGACTGTAATTGTAAATAACAACCCGGAGACAGTATCAACAGACTTTGATATTGCAGATAAGCTTTACTTTGAACCTCTTACAGCAGAGGATGTAGAAAGCATCGTAAATGTTGAAAAGCCGGATGGAGCTGTGGTTCAGTTCGGTGGACAGACAGCTATAAAGCTTACAGAGGCTCTTATGAAGATGGGCGTTCCGATCCTTGGAACAAAGGCAGAAGATGTAGATGCCGCAGAGGATAGAGAACTTTTCGATAAGATTCTTGAGGAAACTGAGATTCCAAGAGCATCCGGCGGAACTGTATTTACAGCAGAAGAAGCGAAAGAAGTAGCAAACAGAATCGGATATCCGGTACTTGTTCGTCCGTCATATGTACTTGGTGGACAGGGAATGAAGATTGCATGGAACGATGATGAGATTGAAGAGTTTATCGGAATCATCAACACAATTGCCCAGGATCATCCAATTCTTGTAGATAAATACCTCATGGGAAAAGAAATTGAGGTTGATGCAATCTGTGATGGCGAGGATATTCTTATCCCGGGTATCATGGAGCATATTGAACGTACAGGAGTACATTCGGGAGATAGTATCTCAGTATATCCTGCACACACAATCAGCCAGAAAGCTAAGGATACACTTGTTGAATATACAAGAAGACTTGCAAGAGCTCTTCATGTTGTAGGTATGATTAATATCCAGTTCATTGCTATGGATGATGATATCTATGTAATCGAAGTTAATCCACGTTCGTCAAGAACAGTTCCATATATAAGCAAGGTTACAGGAATACCAATCGTAGACCTGGCTGCGAAAATTATTATGGGCCAGACAATCCGTGGAATGGGATATGAACCAGGACTTGCACCAACAGCGGATTATATTGCAATCAAGATGCCGGTATTCTCATTTGAGAAGCTTCGTGGAGCTGAGATAAGCCTCGGACCGGAGATGAAATCTACAGGTGAGTGTCTTGGAATTGATAAGACCTTTAACGGAGCTTTATATAAGGCTTTCCTAGGAGCAGGAGTAGAGCTTCCAAAGCATAAGCAGATGATTATGACTTTAAAGGATGCAGACAAACCAGAGGGCGTTGAGGTTGCAAAGAGATTTGAAGCATTAGGATACAAGATTTACGCTACAAGAAGTACAGCAAAATACTTAAAAGAGCATGGTGTAAATGCACTTCGTGTAAATAAAATCTCACAGGAGTCACCAAACGTAATGGACCTTATCCTTGGACATAAGATTGACCTTGTAATCGATACTCCTACACAGGGTAATGG
>JAXJVZ010000234.1:0-4889 GCA_036308285.1 Agathobacter sp.
TAATTATGTATATAACAAGGCTAAGGCAGGAAATTGTATTAATGTATTCCAGGTTGGTGCTGTTACAAAAGGCCAGCAGGGAAAAGAGCTTGCCGATATTGAAGGAATGGTCAAGGCAGGAATTCCTGCAATAAGTGAAGATGGTAAATCCGTAATGGATTCATACTTATACAAGGAAGGAATGAGAGAGGCGGCAAGACTTGGAATTCCGGTACTTGCACACTGTGAGGATATCAACCTTGTTCATGGTGGAGTTATGAATCAGGATGCACGTTCGGAAGAACTTGGAATGCCAGGTATTTCAAATTCAGTAGAGGATGTTATTGTAGCAAGAGATATCCTTCTTGCAAAGGATTTAGGAGCACAGCTTCACCTCTGTCATTGCTCTACAGCAGATTCAGTCAGAATGGTAAGAGAGGCAAAAGAAGGCGGAGTGAATGTATCTGCAGAGGTTTGTCCACACCACTTCATTCTTACATCTGATGATATAAAGACCAGAACAGACGGACTTGGAGTTGACAGTAATTACAAGATGAATCCACCACTTAGAACAGCAAAGGATGTTGAGGCATTAAGGTGTGGACTCAGAGATGGTGTTATGGAAGTAATATCTACAGACCATGCACCTCATAGTTTTGATGAGAAGAACAATACCATGGAGGCTGCACCTTTTGGCATCGTGGGTCTTGAGACAGCAGCTTGCCTTACTTACACAGAGCTTGTTTTAGGTGGATACCTTACACCAATGCAGATGGCACGGGTAATGAGCTATAATCCATCAAGAATTGCAAAGCTTGGACGAGGTGACATCTCTCCGGAGAATATTGCAGATGTTGTTGTTTTTGATCCAAATGAAACATACAAGATTGATGTAAATACATTTGAGTCGAAGGGCAAAAATACACCATTTGACGGATGGGAAGTGACCGGAAAAGTGGTTACTACAATCTGTGGTGGAAGAATAGTTTACGAGTCATGTGAAAAATAGTATTAAACGATGCTGTATTTAATATACTAAAAGATAAAGGATTATAAAATGTCAGATTCAAAGAAGAATAAACTAACTGCTTTTAAAAGAAAACTAAAAAACAAAAGAGTTAGAAAATATTTAAAATATGCTGCATGTGTCAGTGCTGTAATAATTGTTGCTATTCCATTACTTTTATTATGTATTAACCGTTTTTCAATTAAATTTAATGTAAAAGATAATGAGACGGTTGTTGTTGAGTATGCAATAGGATGTAATGAACCTCCTGTTACAGCTACATATACTGCAAGTATTTTCAAGTTCATGAATAAAGACCTTAAGGTGACTAAGGATGGAGAGTATGATGTCAATACTTTAGGTGAGTATAAGGTGACTTATTCTGCACAATATAAGAAGAAGTCTGCACAGCTCACAAGAGTTTATAAGGTTGAAGATAATACGGCTCCGGTAATCACACTTACGGACAATCCTGATTATTACACAAAGCCGGGAGAGAAGTATGTTGAGGAAGGCTTTACAGCTATTGATAACTATGATGGTGATATCACTGACAAGGTTGTCCGTGAGGAAAAAGAGAATGTTGTTGTATATACAGTAGCAGACAGCTTTGGCAATGAAGCTAAAGTAGAAAGACCTATTGTATATGAGGACAGAGAAGCACCTGTTATAACCTTAAATGGTGAATCAGAAATTAATCTTGGTATCAATGAGACCTATAATGAGCCGGGATACACAGCATCAGATGATATAGATGGAGATGTAACTTCAAAGGTTACAGTTGATGGAGCTGTGGATTCATCAAAATATGGTGATTATACACTTACATACAAGGTTAAGGATTCATATGACAACGAGGGCATTGTTACAAGAGTTGTCCATGTTAAGGATTTTAATCCACCGGTAATTACAATGAATGGTGATTCAAAGATATCAGTCAAGGTGGGAGCTGAGTATTCAGACGCAGGCTGTAGTGCAAAGGATGAGATTGATGGAGACCTTACTTCAAAGGTTTCAGTTCAGAATAATGTCGATACCTCAAAGATTGGAGTGTATACCGTAGTATATTCAGTAACGGATTCATCAGGCAATGTTGCCAATGCACAAAGAACTGTTTATGTATATGATAAACAGGGAGATGTAACTACAATAGACCCGGGTGATAAGGTTGTATATCTTACATTTGATGATGGACCATACAAATACACACAGCAGCTTCTTGATATACTTGATAAGTATGGGGTTAAGGTTACATTTTTCGTTACAAACCAGTATCCGGATTACCAGTATATGATTGGAGAAGAGTATAAGCGAGGTCATACTGTGGCAATACATACATACTCACACAAATATGATCAGATATATGCAAGCGAGGAAGCGTTTTATGCGGACATTCAGGCTATGGCAGATGTATGTGTAGCGCAGACTGGTGTGAAACCGAATATTTTAAGATTCCCAGGTGGTACATCAAATACAACCAGTAAGAAATATTGTAAAGGTATTATGACCAGCCTTTCACAGTCGGTTGGACTTATGGGTTATCAGTACACAGACTGGAACATAAGCAGTGAAGATGCTGGATCGGCTAAGACAAGTGCAGAGGTTGCTGCGAATGTTATAGAAGGAATGAAGACACATAAGGTATCAATTGTGTTACAGCATGATATCAAGAAGTTCTCAGTAGAAGCGGTTGAAGAGATAATTCAGTGGGGACTTGCAAACGGATACACATTCCTTCCATTGGATCCAACCTCACCTATGTCACATCATGGGGTTAATAATTAATAAATATTGTTGAATTGCAATAGAAGAACTAAGTAAATAATTATACAGAGAGGTATATTTTATGATTAATAAACTTGTAGCAAAGATTCAGAAAACAAACGCACCTATAGTAGTCGGACTTGATCCAATGCTTTCATATGTTCCGGAACATATAAAGAAGGCTGCATTCGAGCAGTTTGGAGAGACACCGGCAGGAGCGGCTGAGGCAATCTGGCAGTACAATAAGGCAATCGTAGATGCAACATATGACCTGATTCCTGCTGTAAAGCCACAGATTGCTATGTATGAGCAGTTTGGCGTAGAAGGTGTTAAGGCATTCCAGAAGACAGTAGATTACTGTCATGAGAAGGATCTTGTAGTAATAGGAGATGTAAAAAGAGGAGATATCGGATCTACATCAGCAGCATATGCTACAGGACACCTTGGAAAGGTTACAATCGGAAGCAAAAGCTACAGTGCATTTGATGAGGACTTTGCAACAGTTAACCCATATCTTGGAACTGACGGAATCAAGCCATTCGTAGATGTGTGTAAGGAGGAGAAGAAGGGTATCTTCATTCTTGTTAAGACCTCTAATCCATCAAGTGGAGAGTTCCAGGACCAGCTTGTGGATGGCAAGCCATTATATGAGATGGTTGGTCAGAAGGTAGCTGAGTGGGGAAGTGAGTGCATGGGAGATTCTTACAGCTATGTAGGAGCTGTTGTAGGAGCAACATATCCGGAGCAGGGCAAGATTCTTCGTAAGGTAATGCCTAAGTCATTCATTCTTGTACCAGGATACGGTGCCCAGGGTGGAAAGGGTGCCGACCTTGTTCATTTCTTCAATGAGGATGGACTTGGAGCAATCATCAATTCATCAAGAGGAATCATTGCGGCATACCAGCAGGATAAGTATAAGGAGATGGGAATCACTCCTGAGAACTTTGCTGATGCTTCTCGTGCAGCAGTTGAGGATATGATTGCAGATATCGCGTCAGCATTACAGAACAGATAATTTTTTGACTATTCATAACACCTCAATATGGTAACTTTGAATAGATACAAATTAAAATATAGGGAGCGAAAAACAGATGCAGAAACATCAGGAAAACGCAACAGTTGTTTCACAGAAGCAGCTTGGTGATGGAATTTTTGATTTGACACTTGAGGCAAAGGCAATTGCAAACGAAGCTAAAGCAGGACAGTTTGTTTCAGTTTACAGCAATGATCCTTCAAAGCTTCTTCCAAGACCAATAAGCTTATGTGGATTTGATAAGGAAAAAGGAACAATTCGTCTTGTATACAGAGTAACAGGTGAAGGAACCGGTACAGAAGAGTTTTCTAAGCTTAGAGAGGGCGATACAGTAAGACTTATCGGACCACTTGGTAATGGATTTACAGTAATCTCTGGTAAGAAGGCCTTCTTAATTGGTGGTGGTATTGGAGTTCCTCCAATGCTTCAGCTTGCTAAAGAAATAGTCAAAGAGCAGACTGCACCAATTCAGGTTGTAATGGGATATCGTGATGACAATACCTTCCTTTTGGACGAGTTTAAAGAGCAGGCAGAGAGTTTTGTTTCTTCAGATAACGGAGCAGTAGGAACAAAGGGAACTGTTGTAGATGCAATTAAGGAAAACGGACTTGAGGCTGAGGTAATCTACGCATGCGGACCAATGCCAATGCTCAGAGCTCTTAAGGATTACGCAGCTGCGAATGACATGGAATGCTTCGTATCAATGGAAGAGAGAATGGCATGTGGAATCGGAGCATGTCTTGCCTGTGTATGTAACTCTAAGGAGAAGGACGAGCATACTAATGTGAACAACAAGCGTATTTGTAAAGAAGGTCCGGTATTTAATGCCAGGGATGTAGAGTGGTAGAGTAAAATAGCACAATAGTAAAGTGGCTCAGTAGCACAATAGCAAAGTGACACAATAGCAAAGTGACACAATAGCAAAGTGGCATAATAGCACAAAATATAAGTGGAGAATAAGATGGATAATTTTAATATAGATACATCGGTAGATATTTGCGGAGTTAAACTTAAAAATCCTGTAATGACCTGTTCCGGAACCTTTGGCTCAGGTCAGGAATTTTCAGAATTTGTTGATTTAAATAACCTTGGAGCTGTTGTTACAAA
>JAXJVZ010000235.1:0-10252 GCA_036308285.1 Agathobacter sp.
GTACTTTCTGTTAAATGGACTTTCTGTTAAATGGACTTTCTGCTTGTTTTGTTGCTAATTATTTTATAAAGGGATTATTTTCAATAGGAGCAGCTGTGGTGATTTGTTTACTAGCTTTGTTATTTAGGTCATATGCTAAAATTTTTTTTGCATTTGGACTTGAGTATGAGAATGTACAAATGCCAAAGAAGTGAAATAATCCAACAAATTGCATAAAAGTATTGTAAAAGAAGTTCGGAATTAGTACAATATAAACATATAATGTATGTTTGGGAGGTACTAAAATGAATGTTTACACAACGGATAAGATTCGAAATGTTGTCCTGCTAGGACATGGCGGATGCGGAAAAACTTCACTTGTTGAAGCAATGGCATATCTTTCAGGTATGACAAACCGCATGGGAACAGTTACAGATGGTAATACTATAAGTGATTACGACAAGGAAGAGATTAAGCGTCAGTTTTCTATACACACTTCGCTGATTCCTATTGAATGGGGAGATGTTAAGGTAAATATTTTAGATACTCCCGGTTATTTTGATTTTGTTGGAGAGGTTGAACAGGCAATATCTGTTGCAGATGCAGCAATTATTGTAGTATCCGGAAAAGCCGGAATTGAGACAGGTACAAAGAGAGCATGGGAATTATGTGAGAAGTATAAGCTCCCACGAATGTTCTTCGTGACAGAGATGGATATTGATAATGCCAGCTACAGACAGGTAGTGGAAGATTTACAGACATTATACGGCAAGAAAATTGCACCATTCCATCTTCCAATCAGAGAGAATGAACAGTTTGTTGGATATGTAAATGTTGTTCAGCAGAAAGCAAAAAGATGGACAGATAAGGGAACAATTGAGAAATTTGATGTTCCTGATTATTCAAAAGATAATCTTGCAATTTGCCGTGATGCCTTACTTGAAGCAGTTGCTGAGACAAGTGAAGAATTCATGGACAGATATTTTAATGGGGATGAGTTTTCAGAGGATGAAATCCGTCAGGCGCTTCGTGTAAATGTAATTGACGGTTCAATAGTTCCGGTTCTTATGGGATCAAACACAATGGCAAGAGGAATGTATACATTAATGGCTGATATTGTTAAGTACTTCCCAAGTCCAGATAAGAGAGAATGCGCAGGAATTAACACGCAGACTAATGAGGTTTATCCTGCAAATTATGATTTCTCGAAAGCAAAGTCAGCTTATGTATTTAAGTCAATTGTTGACCCATATATCGGAAAGTATTCACTAATTAAGGTATGCTCAGGCGTAATCAAAGCAGATGATGTTTTATACAACTATCATAGAGACTGCGATGAAAAGCTTGGACATTTATATGTGTTAAAGGGTAACAAGACAGAAGAAGTACCAGAGCTTCATGCCGGAGATATTGGTGCATTAGCAAAGTTATCTAATACTCTTACAACAGATTCACTTTCAACAAGAAATACACCAATTGCCTATATCAGGGCAAGTATTTCCAAGCCTTATGTATCCAAGAGATACAAGGCAAAGAATAAGGGCGATGAGGATAAGATTTCACAGGCATTACAGAAGCTACTTATGGAAGACCCAACACTTCTTCATGTAAATGACAGTGAGAATGGTCAGACATTATTATATGGAATGGGTGACCAGCATCTTGAGGTTGTGGCAAGTGTACTTCTTGAAAAATACAAAGTTGAAATTGAACTTAAACGTCCTAAGGTAGCATTTAAAGAGACACTTAGAAAGAAAGTGGATGTAGAGTATAAGTATAAGAAGCAGTCAGGTGGACATGGTCAGTATGGTCATGTAAAGATGACATTTGAGCCATCCGGAGATTTAGAGACACCATATACTTTTGAGCAGTGTGTAGTTGGTGGTGCGGTTCCAAAGAACTTCTTCCCTGCAGTTGAGAAGGGTATTTCTGAATCAGTAAAGAAGGGACCACTTGCTGCATATCCGGTAACAGGAGTTAAGGCTGTATTATACGATGGCTCATATCATCCGGTTGATTCATCTGAGATGGCATTTAAGGTTGCAGCAGCGCAGGCATTTAAGAAAGGATTTATGGATGCAAATCCGGTACTTTTAGAGCCAATTGCAACACTTAAGGTTTTAGCTCCGGAAGAGTATACTGGAGATATCATGGGAGATTTGAATAAGAGAAGAGGAAGAGTAATGGGAATGAATCCTGCAGACAATGGATATCAGGAAATTGTTGCAGATATTCCATATCTTGAACTTTACGGATATAATACCCAGCTGCGTTCTATGACAAGTGGAAGCGGAACATTCTCTTATGATTTTGCCCGTTATGAGCAGGCTCCTGATGATGTGGCTAAGAAAGAAATTGAAGAGAGGGCAAGCAAGCTTGTTGACATTGAAGAATAGATTGACTCATAAGTTAATAGTCTGTTTAGTTTTTTTATCTGTTCTTACAGGAATTATTTATTATAGTGAAAAAATAATAGTATCGGCTGGGGTATTTTTTACCCCAACTGATACTTTTTTGTCATTAGGACAGTTCTATGAGGATTTATCAAAAAAAGAAGATGTGACATACATCCTGTATCATATAGATGGTGGAAGTAATAGTTTGTATAATCCGAAGTATATAAGCAGAAATGAAATGTCTGTTTCACTTCGTATACCGCATAAATTTGGATATGATTTTCTTGGGTGGTATATTGACCCTGAATTTAGATATAAAGTGGACAAGGTTGATTATGTAGAAGGCAAATCTGTTACGCTTTTTGCAAAATGGTCCAGAAGAATTAACAATGAATATAATGTAAAAAATTATGAATATACTTCAAGAGGGAAAAAATTAAAAGATTGCACATATGATTTTCTGGAGGATATCAGTATTCCGGGAATGCCGGATACAAAAGAAGATGATATGCTCAATAATATCATCTACAGTCAGTCACAATGTCCTCAGGGATTGTGCATTACTGATGATTTTGTGTTGATGACATCGTACTCAACAGAGGCGGATTGTCTTGGTGAATTGATAGTTTTTAGCAGGGAAACAGGTGATTATTTAATTACCCTTGGAATGGATCCTGAAAGTCATCTGGGAGGAATTGCCTTTGATGGTGTAAATGTCTGGGTATGTAATTCCAAAAATAAAACGATTGAGAGAATCTCGTATGATTTTATTCAGTTAATGGCTTTTGAGAATACCCACCAGGTGGTTGACGCTACTGAAGTGGTGGATGTATACAAGGTCAAAAATACTCCGTCATGCATAACCTATTATGATGGACGTCTGTGGATTGCAACTCATAACATTCTTTTTAATTCTACAATGAAAGCATACTGTTATGATAATTTAAAGGATGAATTAAATGTATTAAGTGAATATGCCATACCTCCTCAGGTTCAGGGGATTGCATTTGATGATAAGGGACAGGTGTATTTGAGCACTTCATATGGTCGTAATATGTCTTCATACATTAAGCAGTATTCTTCGGTTGTTGAGCTTTCTTCAAATCCGAACCAGCCGGAGAAGAAGGTTGAACTTCCGCCTGGTTCTGAAGAAGTAGATATTGCAAAAAATAGTCTTTTTGTAATCTTTGAAAGTGCAGGAGAGAAATACCTGGAAGGGACAGATGGAAAAGGTTATTGTTACTATCCGATAGACAAGATACTAAGAATAGATATATCGTCACTTTAAATCTTTAATATTTTCATTGCTTTTTTGATCTGCTGCTGATCTTCTGGCGGCAGATCCTTACATAAGGATTCGCTTATCTGTTTTATTTCATCCTTTGTAA
Source organism: Agathobacter sp. (assembly GCA_036308285.1). GTDB lineage: Bacteria > Bacillota > Clostridia > Lachnospirales > Lachnospiraceae > Roseburia. Next base: position 3,764 of record JAXJVZ010000235.1, read on the forward strand.
AATTGATGTCATGCTGATGTGCTTCCCTGATATATTTCATTAGAAATGGAATCGCTTTATCTGTTGAAGTGGGTTTGGGAGAATTCATAAACTCACGGATAAAATCTTCTTTATTCATTTTAGCACCTTTCTACAACTGATTATTCATAATACTTAATATATTAATTATGTTATCGATTGTTTCCTGATCTTTTTGGCTGCAAAACTTCTTTATTGCTCCTAGCATAGCTACCCGGTTGTCGGATTCTTCTGGAAGATTCTGGGCAGTAAGAAGATTGTTTGCTGAATCTAAATAATTAAGTGTGCTTTGCATTTGCAACATTTCTATGACAAGGACGAGCTGTCTTTGCTGTGCGAGCGGAACATAAGGCAGAATTGTTTTTAGCATCTGCAGTTCTCTGGAATTTGTTGCTTCATCGAAGGGGGTAATCATTTCATTTTTATCCATACAAAGTCCTTTTTTTTACATTCTATGCATTACTTTTTAATTTATGCTTTTTGGAGGGGCTGGCACGAACATAATCCCCAAGCTCAACTATAATATATAAAAAAGGATGTATTATGGGATATTTGGTATTTGAAGGGAATTCGTTTTATGAGATTGATGAGGAATGCGTTAAAAATAGGAAGGTTAGTCAGGAGTGCGATGTTATGAAGTATATTGAGCATGGGGAAGAACGCAAAATCAGCGATTCAACCGATGATTTTTGGAAGGATATTTCTAAGCAAAATGAAAACGAAATGTGATTTGTAAATTAACAATATGGAATTTGTGAATTGGTAAAATAAAACGGGATCGCAATGATCCCGTTTTGGTATGTGTTTTTGATTTTTTACCACATATTTCCGTTACATCCGCCGCAGAGTAAAAGAAGGATAATCCAGATACAGCTGTTGTTATTTCCGCAACCGCCACATCCTCCGCCATTACCGAAGAAAGAAGAATTACCACCGTTACAACAGCACGAAAGAAGTAAGATAATCCAGATGATTGAACTACAGTTATTTCCTTCGTTACATCCACAATTTGTTGCTGCTAAATCACTCATATGTGACCTCCAATTTTTTAATACAGTATAAGATATGTGTAAATTTTATTAAGTGTTACAAAAAATCAATTGACTTAAAAATTTTATTTGTTTACAATAATTTTTGATGTAGCAGACTAAGGGAAATAATCTGCGGTAATGCTAAAAGGAGAAATTGTATGGAAAAAATTAAAATGATAACACCATTAGTTGAGATGGACGGAGATGAAATGACAAGAATTCTCTGGAAGATGATAAAGGATGAGTTACTTACTCCATTTATTGATTTAAAGACAGAGTATTATGATCTTGGACTTGAAGAGCGTAACCGTACTAATGACCAGGTTACAGTTGATTCGGCTAATGCTACTAAGAAATACGGAGTAGCTGTTAAGTGTGCAACAATTACACCTAATGCTGCAAGAATGACAGAATATAATCTTAAAGAGATGTGGAAGAGTCCTAATGGAACAATTCGTGCTATGTTAGACGGTACGGTATTCCGTGCTCCAATCGTTGTAAATGGAATCGAGCCAAATGTTAAGACATGGAAGAAACCAATTACAATTGCAAGACATGCATATGGTGATGTTTATAAGGCAACTGAGATGAAGGTTCCGGCTGCTGGAAAGGCTGAACTTGTATATACTGCAGAGGATGGAACAGAAGTCAGAGAGCTCATTCATAACTTTACAGGAGCAGGAGTACTTCAGGGACAGCACAACCTTGATGATTCTATTGAGAGCTTTGCTCACAGCTGTTTTAAATATGCATTAGATACAAAGCAGGATTTATGGTTTGCAACAAAGGATACAATCTCTAAGAAATATGACCATACATTTAAGGATATTTTCCAGGAGATTTTTGATGCAGAGTATAAGGATGCATTCGAAAAAGCCGGAATCACATATTTCTATACATTAATTGATGATGCAGTAGCAAGAGTAATGAAGTCGGAAGGTGGGTACATCTGGGCTTGTAAGAACTATGATGGAGACGTAATGAGTGATATGGTAAGCTCTGCATTTGGTTCACTTGCCATGATGACATCTGTTCTTGTATCACCAAACGGATATTATGAGTACGAGGCTGCTCACGGAACTGTTCAGAGACATTATTATAAGCACTTAAAGGGTGAGGAGACATCAACAAACTCTGTTGCAACAATCTTTGCATGGACAGGAGCATTAAGAAAGAGAGGAGAGCTTGATAATATTCCAGAGCTTTCTGCATTTGCTGATAAGCTTGAGGCTGCATGTCTTAAGACAATTGAGTCAGGAAAGATGACAAAGGATCTTGCTCTTATCACAACAATTGAGAATCCTACAGTATTAAACAGTGAGGGATTTATTAAGGCAATAAGAGAAGAGTTAGAAAAGAATTTATAATTTTAAATAAGGTATCCTAAGAAATTATAGGCATCGTGAATTTTTTCACACATTGACAGTCAAAGGTCAAAAAACTATAATCTTCTTAGGATATTTTTTATTAGAGTCACATGAGGCTCTTGGATTGTATTAGAAAAAGGGGAGGCTTAACAAAGTGGAAAAAGAAATTTCGCAAGCCGTAATTAGAAGAATGCCAAGATACTACAGGTATTTAGGAGAATTACTGGAAAAGGGTGTAGAAAGAATTTCTTCCAATGATCTTAGTAATAATATGAATGTTACAGCATCTCAGATAAGACAGGATTTAAATAACTTTGGTGGATTTGGACAGCAGGGTTATGGATATAATGTTAAGTATTTATACGATGAAATTGGTAAAATATTAGGATTAGATCAGACTCATAATATTATTGTAATTGGTGCAGGTAATTTAGGACTTGCACTTGCTAATTATGTGAAGTTTGAAAAACTTGGATTTAAAATAATTGCGCTTTTTGATGTAGACCCGGCATTAAAGGGAAAAGAGGTAAGAGGAATACCTATCCTTATGCATGAGGAATTAGAAGATTTCTGCAAGAATAATAAGGTTGATATAGCGGCTCTTACCATGCCGAAATCAAAGGCTGATGTAACTGCACAGTATGTTGTTGATTTAGGAATTAAGGCTATTTGGAATTTTGCCCATGTTGATCTTGATATCCATAATGATGATGTAGTTGTTGAAAGTGTTCATCTTTCAGATAGTCTTATGCAGCTTAGCTATAATATTGTTAGAAATTCGAATAAGTAATTTACAGGAGGGATTTTGTGAGAACTGAAGAAGAATTCAAAGAAGCTTTACATGAAAAGAAAATCCCCATTTTAGTTCTGGATCAGAAGTGGCACAGACTTTTTGCCATTCATGGTAAGACTGATGAGATAAAAGAAACAGAACAAGAACTTGATGGTTTACTGGCAAGACAGGGCAAGCTTAATTCTGATGTAAAAGATTTAAAAAAATTAAAGGCTAATCTCATGAATAATATCATGGAGAATATGGATGAGTCAGCACCTGATTCTGATTCAAAGCAAAGGGAAAAAAAGCTGGAGGAGGATAAAAGACTCATTGAGGAAATTAATGAGAAAATCGAAATGGCCGAGGATGAGCTTTTGGATCTGCCTAATCTTATAAAAGAAATCAATGAAGAATTAATGCTTCTTAGCATGGATTATTTTTACTCAAAGCTCAGAGTTAACCAGCAGGAAGCCAAAGAGATAGAGGATTGGATTACCCAGGTCAGAATTGATCTTAAGAAGAACATTATAAAAAAGCAAAACAGAGAGATTAATAACCGTGAGATATATGCATATCTGCATGATATATTAGGAAATGAGGTTATTGATATTTTTGATATTCAATACGATGATCCAATGCTTGATAAGAAAGAAAGTTAGAGGCGGTATTTTGGAATATATTGTTACCGGTAAAGAAATGAAGCTTCTGGATCAGAATACGTCAGAGTTTTTTCATATGCCAACAGTTGTGCTTATGGAACAGGCTGCCGATTCTTTTGTCCGGAAGCTTATTGACTATATAAAAACAGAAAACAGAATACTGATAGTCTGCGGAAATGGTAATAATGGGGCTGATGGAATTGCGGTTGCAAGACTTCTGAATCAAAGAGGTTATAATGCAAGTGTTTATTTTCTGAAAGAAGATGGCTCAGAGCTTTTTGATTTGCAGAAGAAAATATACGAGAAGTACAAATACAGTGTCGTTGAAGATATAAGCGAAGATTTTGATGTATATGTTGATGCAATATTTGGTATTGGTCTGTCGCGGGCTGTATCAGGCGAGATAGCAGATATTATTTCGCGGATTAATGAATATGACGCTGTTAAAATTGCCCTGGATATGCCATCAGGAATTAATGCAGATGATGGACAGGTATTGGGAATTGCTTTTAATGCAGACTATACCATAACATTTTCATTTGCAAAGACAGGACTTTTGTTGTGGCCGGGGACAGATTACTGCGGAAAAGTAATAATAGCAGATATGGGAATTACCAAAGAAAGCTTTCTGGACCAGAAGCCGAGATTTGCAAGTATTACTGAAGAAGATAAGAAAGTACTTCTTCCAAAGAGAATAGAGCATTCGAACAAGGGGACATATGGTAAATTGCTTATTATTGCAGGAAGTCATAATATGGCCGGGGCTGCATGTCTTGCGGCAAAAGCGGCATACAGGAGTGGTGTTGGGCTTGTAAAGGTTATTACATGTGAGAGTAACAGGGTAATAATTCAAAGTCAGGTGCCGGAGGCAATTCTGCAGACCTATGATAAAGCATTAGATGAGATGATGATAATTGATGCTCTTAAATGGGCGGATGCAGTTGTATTAGGACCAGGAATAGGCATAAGTCCACTGGCTAAGAAGATAGTAGATATAGTGCTTAAGAATGTAAATGTACCAATGGTTTTAGATGCAGATGCGCTTAATATTATATCTGGGAATACAGACAGACTTCTTAGACATCATCTGGATATTATTGTAACTCCACATCTTGGAGAGATGTCACGGCTTACAGGGGATACGGTTTCGCTTATACAGTCAAGAATGCTTGACACGGCCATGGATTTTGCCACAAAATACGATTTGATATGTGTGCTTAAGGATTTTCATACAATTACGGCAATGCCATATGGCATGACTTATATTAACAGGTCGGGAAATAATGGTATGGCTACGGCTGGAAGCGGAGATGTGCTGAGTGGAATTATTGGAGCTCTTCTGGCACAGGGAGCGATGCCGGAGTATGCAGCATCAGTTGGGGTGTTCATTCATGGCAAGGCTGGCGATAACGTCTTTTCCGAAACGGGTGCCTATGGTATGATGGCTGGTGATATTATAAAAGGAATTAAGGTGATTTAAATGAATGCAGGCAGAGTGCATGCTAATATAGATTTGAATGCAATTTTGTATAATATGGATTCCATGCATAGGAATTTGAAAAAAGGAACAAAAATGGCTGCTGTAATTAAAACAAATGCTTATGGACATGGGGCAAAAGAGATATCAGAAGTGTTAGAACCACTCGATTATCTCTGGGGATATGCTGTTGCTACAGTCGATGAGGCAATTGAATTAATAAAGGAAGGACGAAAAAAGCCTTTTTTAATTCTTGGATTAGCTTTTGAGGAGCAGTATGAAGATATAGTAAGTAATAACATAAGACCTGCAGTGTGCAGATTTGAGATGGCAAGGAAGCTGTCTGAAATTGCAGTAAGACAGAATAAGATATGCTATATACATATCAAAATTGATACAGGTATGAGTCGTATAGGCTATAAAGTATGCAGGGAAAGTGCAGAAGAAATTGCACGAATAAGTAAGCTGCCGAATATCATGATAGAGGGAATGTTTACTCATTTTGCACGTGCAGATGAAGTTGACAAAACATGGGCATTTGAACAGTTAGAGCAGTATAAGAAGATGCTTTCAATGGTTGAAGAGCTTGGAGTTAAAGTAGCAATAAAGCATTGTTCTAACAGTGCTGGTATTGTTGAACTTGAAGAAGCAAATATGGATATGGTAAGAGCTGGAATTACACTTTATGGTCTCTGGCCTTCTGATGAGGTTAGAAAAAATATTGTGGATTTAAAACCGGTCATGTCAATTCAAAGCAGGATAGCATATATAAAGCTGCTTGAAAAAGGACGAAGCATAAGTTATGGTGGAACTTATACAGCCGACAGGGATATGCTTATAGCTACAATTCCGGTTGGATATGGGGATGGATATTCAAGAGGATTGTCTAATAAGGGATATGTGCTTATACGCGGGCAGAAAGCTCCGATATGTGGAAGAGTCTGCATGGATCAGTTTATGGTGGATGTAAGCCATATTGATGGCGTAAGTGAAGGTGATACAGTGACGCTTCTTGGAAGAGACCATAATGAGGTTATCACAATGGAGGAACTTGGGGAAATATCAGGCCGGTTCAATTATGAATTTGCCTGTCTGATAACAGACAGAGTTCCAAGAGTATATATAAGATAACAAAAATCAGAATACACTCGCAAAAAATGGA
>JAXJVZ010000236.1:0-2207 GCA_036308285.1 Agathobacter sp.
ACATATATGTAACTAATAGTCCGCAGGAAAGCATATGCAATATGCAGCTTCTACAGCTTATATTCAATTTGAATATACGACCGATGAGTAAAACAAAGGCATATATTATAATACAAATTATCCCAAGACATATTGCCTGTGGCAGATATTGCAGAACATCTGCGATGTCACGGATAACATAATCTTTTAAGTTCAAAATTCGTGGCCTTTCTATTTCCAAATTAACATAGTATTCTCAATATATTCCAATTGAATTCTACAGTATTATTTGTTATTTTACTAATTTGTTTATATATTAGCTTACACAAATCTACCAAAAGATCAAAATAATCTTCTGGTACAACAAATTATCAGATTACAATCTCAAAGATATTCTTCTCTGTCTCATCCTCTGCAATCCAGCCTCTTGTATAATCCTTCTGCTGATTAAAAGAAAAACTAATCAAATAACCAGTCTCAGAGTTTCTGCTATCAAGATATCCTTCCAGTTGCCTGATAGCATCCTCTCGGTACTGATCTCCATGCCATATTTTAAGTTCTATTATATGTTCCTCATTGCCATATGTGACTACAATATCCATTCTGGTATTATTTCTTGTTTCTGGCTCCACATAATAAAAACCAGTTCCATTTATTATAGGTTTTAAAAAGCAAAGGAACAACAATCTTCCCTGCTGCTCCAGGAATTTTCCGTCTGCAGTGCGGTATTCCGACTTAAGTATCTCCTGAAATTTTGCTAGAATGTGGGGCATGTCAAGTTTACCATCTTGAATGAATTGGCTCTTATTTACAGAGAGATTTTCATTTTTTACTTCTTCCATGCTTGAAAAATAATTGTAAAGGTATACTTCAAAAATAATATTTGAAACTGATATACATCCCTCATTTTCGGTCAGAATACCAAACATAACTCCCAATTGCACATTATCATTTGCAAGAGTAAAACTTATCCGGTCTCCGTCATAAATTATTCTCTTTATCAGCATTGAAAGCTCATGGTTATTGGACATATTTTTTATTATATCGTCAAATAGTGTATTTCGTTGTTTCAGGAGCTCCCTCTGCGCAATTTTCACCTGTTCAGCTGTCCATCTTTTGTCTCCCTGCTCATCAATCCACTTGCACAGCCAGCTTACTAAATATGGATAACCGTTTGTGTAAAAATACAAGGCATTACTGATTTGCTTTATGTCCATGCCCGTGTGATGGTCTTCCTCATATTCCTCTAGCATGGTTGCTATCTCTTTTGGAGAAAAGCTCATATCTACATTAAAGTCTGCCGCAATATTCCAAGGACTATTATATTTCTTTTCATCTTCAGGTCTGATTTTAAGTTTCAGATTTTTGATATCGTAAACACCTGCAAGAATAACACTCTTAAATGTGTAGTCTAATCCTTCCTGCCGCTTAATATATTTGTTCCTCAACACCCCAAGAAAATTAAGAAAAACCTGATTGTCAGATGTCTTATCTACTTCATCAATAAACAGTAAAACTTCCTTTTGATTTGTATTACTTTTCTTACACAGATTTGTGATTTTTCTGCTTAACACATCAAAGGAATCCATATAACTTTCATCCTGCAAGTCTCCCATGTCCTTCCAATTTACCATAGCTTCCGATGGATATTCCATAAAATCCCAATAATCTGCAACCATATGAACAAAATTACGGACAAAAATCCTGCTACTAGCAAAGGCATCTTCACTCAACCCTTCAAAGCTTAACCGAATAATAATATACTTATCTTTCAGTTCTCGAAACAGTGCAGCAAGTGTGGTAGTCTTTCCATACTGTCTGGAGCAGTTGATGGTAAAATACTCATCTTCCTCTATCATACCAATGATCTGATTCAGTTTTTCAGAAATATCTACCATGTAATGTTTTTGTGGTATACATACAGCAGTTGTATTGAATCTTTTCATAATACGTATTACCCTTCCATAAATCAGTCGCTTTAAACAACTGATTGTTTTTATTTTTGACTTGCTTCAAATATCTTAACATGATTGATTATATTTTTGAGCAAAAAAAATTTCAAATTCCATTATTCTTTTAATGCATCCAAATATCCCAATAATCGTTTCTGTTGCTCAGGCTTTAACTCCTGATATGATTCTATCAACAATCCAATTTCCGTATCTTTGCTAAATACATACATATTATTTTCTCTACTTCTTACTCCTGTATGCTCTGCCCCTGATAAA
>JAXJVZ010000237.1:0-3029 GCA_036308285.1 Agathobacter sp.
CCGGTTCTTATGAGAAAACCATGGAACTGGAAGATGACAGGACTTTTGTCTGTTAATAATATGACAGAGTTTGTCTCTTTAGTTGAGCAGATAATAAATGTAGCTCACAAGAAAATAACAAAGATAGAACAACCATCTGTCATAGCTCTTGTTGGGCCATCCGGTTCCGGAAAGACAGCAATCTCGAACAGCTTGTGCAGGGATCCAAGATTTGTCAATCCTAAGACATACTGTACTAAGAAAAGCCACAAACACAGATATCTTACTGAAGCACAGTTTGAGAAACAGCAGTTTTTTGAACAGACACAGTATGCCGGAGTAAAATATGGAACTAAGAAGGAAGATATTCAGGCTATATTAGATGCTGGTAATTTTGCTGTTATGCCGCTTGATATGTGTGGTGCGATTGCCATGAAAAGACATTTTCCAACAACGATTATTTATATTTCTAAAGACAAGGAGCTTCTTATAAGGGATATTCTTTTAGAGAATTATTCGATAGAAGAGAAAACCCTAAGAATTTTGTCTGTGGATGCAGAGAAACGTAATCGTGAAATATGTGATTTTGTTATTGATAATAGTGATGGAGAGGCCCTGCAGAGACTTGTTGATATTACTGTTGGAACACTTATGGAAGATGCAGTGTGGAATACAATATAAAACATAATACGAAAAATTTATTGATACCAGAGAGTTTTCTCTGGTATCTGTTTTTGTACAAGAAATAGGGTGATTGTACTAGGTTAAAAACATGAGAGTTGTTGATTTTTTTCCAAAAGAGTTTAAAATATTAATTAATATGAATTATAACTTTTGAAAAGGAGAAATATAAAATGTTTGGATTTGGTATGTTAATTGATATTCTCAAGAAGAACCCTAAGAAAATAGTATTTACTGAGGGAGAGGATCCGAGAATTCTTGAAGCAGCATCACGTTTGTTAGCAGGAACATTCCTTCATCCAATTCTTGTAGGAAATGAAGAGAGAATTTTCTCGGCAGCAGAGAACTGCGGCTATAATATTCGTGGAGCAGAAATTATTGATCCACTTAATTTTGACAGAATGGACGATATGGTTGAGCTTTTCTGCGAACTTCGTAAGAGCAAGGGGGTTACTCCGGAGCAGGCCCGTGGAATTCTTTCAGCACCTAATTATTTTGGTACAATGCTTGTGAAGATGGGAATTGCAGATGCTCTTTTAGGTGGAGCTACATATTCTACAGCAGATACAGTTCGTCCGGCATTGCAGCTTATTAAGACAAAGCCAGGAAACACAATTGTTTCATCATGCTTTATTCTTGTTCGTGCTGCTGCTACTGGAGATAACGAAGTACTTGCAATGGGAGACTGTGCCATAAATATTCATCCATCAGAGGATGAGCTTGTTGAGATTGCCGGAGAAGCTGCAGAGTGTGCCAGAATCTTTGGTGTTGATCCAAAGGTTGCCTTCTTAAGCTACTCTACACATGGTTCAGGAAAGGGTGAGGATGTAGATAAGGTTCGTAATGCAACTAACAAGGCAAGAATCAAATATCCTGATCTTCCAATAGATGGAGAATTACAGTTTGATGCAGCTGTTTCACCAAGAGTTGCTCGCACAAAGTGTCCTACATCTGAGGTTGCAGGACATGCAAACACATTTATCTTCCCTGATATCAATGCAGGAAATATCGGATACAAGATTGCGCAAAGACTTGGTAACTTTGATGCTTATGGTCCAATTTTACTTGGACTTAACGCTCCAATCAATGATCTTTCTCGTGGATGTAATGCATCAGAGGTTTACTCAATGGCAATTATTACAGCTGCTTTAGCTTAATATTTTTGTAAATTGTGGACTTACTGTCAGATTTGATGGCAGTAAGTTCTTTTTTAGTTCTTTTTTTGGGATTTTTTTGCTTGGTAAATGGCTGAAATTAATGTATAATGTGTTAAGAATAAAAAGTGGGAGACTTTGTCTTAATATAAGGAGAATAATATGAGAGTAGGAATGGGATATGATGTCCACAAGCTCGTTGAAGGACGTCCTCTTATTTTGGGTGGAGTTGAGATTCCACACACATTAGGATTATTAGGTCATTCAGATGCGGATGTACTTTTACATGCAATAATGGATGCGCTTCTTGGAGCAGCTGCGCTTGGAGACATTGGCAAGCATTTTCCGGATACTGATCCGGCATACAAAGGAATTTCAAGTCTTAAGCTGCTTGAGCATGTTGGCAATCTGATTCGAGAGAACGGATATGTGATAGAGAATATTGATGCTACAATCATTGCACAAAAGCCGAAGCTTCGTCCGTTTATCGAAGAGATGGAGAAAAATATTGCAGATACTCTTGAGATTTCATTTGACCAGATAAATGTAAAAGCAACAACAGAGGAAGGTCTTGGCTTTACTGGAACTGAGCAGGGAATTTCATCACAGGCAATTTGTATGCTTAACGGATTTTATGAGAGCAGCATGAAGGTTGGTGGTGACTGCCAGGGCTGCGGCGGATGTCCTAGGGCATAATGTTGCTGTAATATTATTGGGACAATTTATAAAAGATTTTCGATTATGTGCAGAGTATATGTCGAAGAGTAAATTTGGAAATAATATATTTGAAATAGTATATTGTGTAATAGAATGAGGAAGAGAGAATAATAAGATGGAAAACAAATTTCGTTTTTATAACACACTTACAAGAGAGATTGAGACAATAATTCCAAATGAAGAGGGCAGGATTTCTATGTATACATGTGGACCTACTGTATATCATTTTGCTCATATTGGAAACATAAGAACATATATCATGCAGGACGCTCTTGTTAAATCGCTTGAGTATGTAGGATATAATGTTAATCGTGTAATGAATATTACAGATGTTGGTCATCTTTCAAGTGACGCTGATACTGGCGAGGATAAGATGCTCAAGGGTGCAAAGAGAGAGCATAAAACTGTAATGGAAGTTGCACAGTTTTATACAGATGCATTTATGAATGATTTTGATGCAGTTGGAAATAAGCGTCCAAATGTTGTAGAGCCAGCTAC
>JAXJVZ010000238.1:0-2015 GCA_036308285.1 Agathobacter sp.
ACCTTCATAAATTGCATCAATTTTATTGGCTGCAATTACCTGTGGTTTCTTTAATAGGTCTGGATTATAAGCTTCTAATTCCTTGTTGATAGCCTTGATGTCAGAAATAGGATCGCGTCCTTCTGTACCAGCTGCATCTACAATATGAATCATTACTTTTGTTCTTTCAATATGTCTTAAGAATTCATGACCGAGTCCGATTCCTTCTGATGCGCCTTCAATCAGTCCAGGAATATCAGCGATAACAAATCCAAATCCTTCTTCCATATCAACAACACCTAAATTAGGCTGGAGGGTTGTGAAATGGTAATTTGCAATCTTAGGCTGGGCATTAGTAACTCTTGATAAGAAGGTTGATTTACCTACATTTGGGAAACCTACAAGACCTACATCTGCAATTACTTTAAGCTCAAGTGCTACTTCTATTTCAATAGCTTCCTGACCAGGTTGAGCATATTTTGGTGCCTGCATTGTCGCTGTGGCAAAATGCTGGTTTCCCAAACCGCCTCTACCACCTTTTAAAACAATCATACGCTGGTTATCACCAGACATATCTGCAATGACTTTACCTGATTGGGCATCTTTTATTATTGTTCCTTCAGGAACTTTAAGAATTAAATCCTGTCCATTTCTTCCATGGCAGTTTTTCTTACCACCTTCCTGTCCGGGTTCTGCAGCGAATTTTCTGCGGTGTCTGTAGTCTGTGAGTGTATTGAGTCCTTTATCTACCTGAAAGATAATGTCTCCGCCTTTTCCACCGTCACCACCATCCGGGCCACCGTTAGGAACATATTTTTCTCTTCTAAAGGAAACATGGCCATCGCCACCTTTTCCCGATTTTATAATAATTTTTGCACGGTCTGCAAACATAATATTCTACCTCATAATATGCATAATAACGCATAAAAACCCCGGCAAAAAATGTCGGGGTTTCTAAATCTTAATCGTTAACTACTGGATATACGGAAGCCTGTTTCTTGTCTCTTCCTAATCTCTCGAATCTTAATACACCGTCAACCTTAGCGTATAAAGTATCATCTCCACCAATACCAACGTTTGTACCTGGATGAATCTTAGTACCACGCTGTCTGTAAAGAATATTTCCAGCCTTTACGAACTGTCCGTCTGCTCTCTTAGCGCCTAATCTCTTAGACTCTGAATCACGTCCGTTCTTTGTAGAACCAACTCCCTTTTTATGAGCAAAAAACTGAAGGTTCATATTTAACATGTCTTACACCTCCTTGAAATTCAGAATGATATATTCATTCCCGTAGTCTTTTTGTATTCCTTTTAATCCTAAAATCAACGAATCAGTAAGAATTCTGGCATCATTTGTGATAGTGCCTTTTAATCTAAAATCAATCATACCTGTCTTAGCATTTGAATCAACTTTAAACTTCATGGAAGTAAGCTTCTCAATAGAATTAATATAATTTATGACAAGAGCGGAAACACCTGCACAAATAATATCCTTTCCATGTTCTGCATAACCAGCATGACCGATACTTTTAAATCCTCTTATTTCATCGTTATTTCGATAAAACGATACAGTTATCATTATGCGTTGATCTTTTCGATCTTAACCTGTGTGAACGACTGTCTGTGTCCGTTCTTCTTATGATAACCAGTCTTTCTCTTGTACTTGTAAACGATAACTTTCTTAGCTCTGCCTTCTTTAACTACAGAAGCCTCAACTGTTGCTCCAGCTACAGTTGGATCTCCTACCTTGAGATCATCTCCGCTAACTGCTAAAACCTGGTCAAATGTTACCTTCTCACCAGCTTCAACACCAAGCTTTTCAATGGTAATGATATCGCCTTCAGCTACTTTGTACTGCTTACCACCTGTTGCTATAATTGCGTACATATGGCACCTCCTATTTTATCATTACTCGCCAGTTTTGGTGCTACAAATAATAGTCTTAAACCTAACTGTGCGGCATACTCATGTATATTAGCATACAAATTCTTATACGTCAATATAAATTGTTAAAAGTTTTACATTTTTATTTACAA
>JAXJVZ010000239.1:0-17747 GCA_036308285.1 Agathobacter sp.
CGGAAACGGTCTAGTGCATCCTTTCGCTGTCCCTGTGTTTTATCACCATGGATTGAAACAGACTGCAAACCATTTTTCTTTAAGGCTTTATCCAGACGCTCGGCTCCCTTTTTCGTTCTTGCAAAAACTATTGCATTTTTCCGCTCCCTGCGTGGCAGCTTCTGGTTTTCCGGGCTATTAATTTCGCGTTTAAGGAACTGAATTAAAAGCTTGTCCTTGTGCTCACCTTTTGTAAAAATCAGGTGCTGCTCTACTGTGTCAGCTGCGTTGTTCTGTGGTGCAACCTGGATTCGAACCGGGTCTTTTAATAGCTGGTTTGCTAATGTTTCTACCGCTTTATCCATGGTTGCTGAGAACATTAGTGTTTGTCTGTTGACAGGTAAATACTCCACGATTTTTCTGATGTCATGAATGAATCCCATGTCTAACATTCTGTCTGCTTCGTCAAGGACCAAGTACTCTACGGTTTCAAGCTTTACAAAATTCTCTGCGTATAAATCAAGCAATCTTCCCGGTGTTGCTACGACGATGTCTGCTCCACGTTTTAACTGTGTAATCTGGTTTCCTTTGTTGGCACCACCGTATAAACAAACTGTACGCAGGTCCATGTATCGTCCAAATTTTTTAAAATTCTCAAAAATCTGAATCGCCAATTCTCTTGTTGGCGCGAGAATTAAAGCTCTGATTCTTGTCTTTTTCCTAAACTCAATATTGTTAAGTAGTGGCAATGCGAAAGCAGCTGTTTTTCCAGTTCCGGTCTGGGCAAGTCCAATTATATCATGACCTTCCATTATAACAGGAATTGCTTTTTCCTGAATTGGTGTTGCCTCTTCGTATCCAGCTTTGCGGACTGCATTTAATATGTCTTTTTTGATTTCAAATTCCTTAAATTTCAATTATCTTCTCTCTTTCATTCTTATACGATTAATGCCATGTAGCCCCAATCCCATATTATTTCTTCAAAGCAGTTTTCCAGATATTCTTCGATATCTGCCTCAGTGTAGCCCGTCATGCGGATAATTACCACGACGATTTGTTTGATTTCTTCTACAGACAGACTTTCATTTTCATCCCAGAATAAAAACAGACACTGTTTTAAAACAGCATATGTCATGGCTAGCCACTGAACTTTTAGTAACATTGTATACATATCTGTTTCTGGCAGGATTAGTGTTGAAAAAAGTTCTTCTGTCATTAGAAGGCGCAGTTCTTTGTCGTATGATGACAATACTTTTTCAAACTCGCTGCGTTTTGCTGTGGCTATGGCAGCCTGACTTTCATCTTCATATAATTCTGCTCTTTTTGCAAGGGGTTCCAGCACCTTAGTGTATATATTCTTTTTCCTGTAATTCTCAGCTAAGTCTAAAAACAACTCGTTCTGCTCCATGAAATTGTCTGTGGCACCCTGCTTGACATCGTCTACTGCTGCCTTTAGCTGCTCAAGAAAATCAGAGGAAAATGCATCCGCTATGTCCTGCTCGGTTATTTCTTCACCACTCTGCTCTTTTTCGTCCCAGCTAAGCATCATGAAAAAAATCATCTTTAGAGCTTCGGGAATTGTGTAAGCGTGGTTTTTCATGAGATTACAGAACTCTGTTCTCATCTCATAATATAGAGGGTTAACATCGTATGCCATGCTTTTTTCCATTCGGTTCTCATGCTCTTTACTGTTCTCATGCTCTTTACTGTTCTCATGCTCTTTACTGTTCTCATGCTCTTTGCTGTTCTCATGCTCTTTACTGTCATCACATTCTAACCATGTAAATTCATCACGGCTCCATAGCAAATCAAGTGCAACAGGGCAGCCCATTGTGAGGGATAATTCTGTTCTATTTTCAAAGGCATGTGTCTCTCTTGGAAAAGTATGACAGGTGTGCGATATTGCACTCTCGCCGTATGTTTTTACAATATGACATAGCTTGTTTTCATCTAAGAATGGACAATTTCCATTATCCAATAACTTGATTGCCTCGACATCCTCAACTTTTTTAACAAAGTCTTTGAGCATTTTTTTGCTGGAGTTCATCTCTTTTGGAACTTTGAGACTTCCCCATTTTTTCTTCGTATCTTTATCCACTGTTATCTTCCATGCCTGACAACAGGTGAATGGGCAGTCATTTGCTATACAGCGGAATTCATCATAATAATCCGGTTTTACTAATTTCATTTTCTGTCTCCCTGCATTGCATAGTGAAGCGATGCATTTACATGTATGTATGTTAATCATTTATAATCAAATCTCATAATGCATCAATGCTATACTTACATCATCGTTTGTTCTTAAACATATTTCCTGCTCCAATATTTTAACAAGATCCTTCTCTATTATATCTCTATCGCCAGTCATATTATAATCCAAAATAACATTACAGTTTTCTGCAATTACTTCTTTTATGCTATCCACAAGAACCTTTTCACATCCATCACTCAAAAGCATCACATCTCCGCTTTCACGTAACTCTATTGTTTGAAGATATAAATGTTCCTGCAGATTTAAATCAGTTGTAAAAAAGGTTTGATTTGCATAATCTGAATTCTCAGGCTTTGACATAAATCTCATACCTTCTGAATCTCTCTGCACAATCGCCCCGTCCCCAATATGTCCCCAAATACATCTTTTATCAGAAATTGCCACAAACAATAATGTTGACGAAAGCTGTTCAAATGGATATTCAGTAGTTCTTAATGCATGTACAATAAAGTTTTCTAGCTTTTTTTTGTATTCATTAATTTGAAAATACATCTTCTCGAACTCATCTGCCAAAAATTCGCAAGCACTTTTAACTGAAATTAATGCGCCTATGTCCGAAAACGCTTTTGATCCAGCACCATCTGCCAATGCAATCACAAATACATTATTTTTTTCCAAACGATATACCTGATCCTGACACACTATTCCTTTATTTAAATGACTACGTCCTGTTGCACGAGCTACTGCTGATTTGCAGATCATAAATACCTTCCTCTTTATTTTAATTTTTTCTGAGCAATTTTAGATGCTCTCTCCCATGAAATCGTTCCATGATAACTCTTCTCATATCCTATTCTTGCTCTTTCAGATGATTTTGACACCATATTCATATTGTCAATCAACTGCTCCATAACTTTAGCCAGTCTATTTGATGCATCCGCAAAATAAGTATTACTGCAATCCATATAACTTGAAAAATATTCCTTGCTCTTTTTATCTAAAAGAATAGAATATACCCTAAGCTCATCATTTTCTATTCGTGACTGAATTTCCTGTTCTACTTCCTCTAATTCAACAAGCTTATTCTCACCACCGAAATAAATAATCCATGGCATATAATAACTAATTTCTTTCATACGATATTCATTTCTTTGTTTTCTAAGAAGATACATTGCTTTTAAAAACCCTGCTTTTAAACTATCGCTTTGAAGATTTTGGCTTTTAACCATCAAATCTGGCAATACACTTTGTTGTAATGGACAAAAATCTATGTTATCTTTTTCATCTCTATTTAACAATACAAATGCCAAATCCATTCGTCCTATCAGACTTTTCTGTTCTTTCATCTTTGCGAATAATAATTCTATACTCTCATAAATCATATCCTTGATTCGCGGCTCAACATTTTCACTATTATCAATAAGAATACAAATAGACTGGCGATTACAACTGCTATTATCAATAAATCCATTTTTGTTTAATTCAAGCGCCATTATCTTTCTCCTAATATAAAATCATTCTGATAAAACTACATATAAATAACCCTGTTGCCACTAAAATTGCATAAATACAATTTCCTTTAGTTAAACACCTCTTATTTCTGTATAATATCAACCATATTATCAGCGATCCTCCCAACAATTGTAACATAATTATTTTTTCCTCTTCAGCAAACATCATAATACTAACTGCTAAACATACAAACATAACTATGTTAAAGATTACTGATAATCTCTCTGCAATTTTTTCTCCCTTCTTTTTTGGGAATTTTATAGGTTTATCTATCACTATATCTGCAATCGAATTATCCCCCTCCGAATATGAAGTATTATTTATCGTAGTATCTGGCATTTCTACATTTTCATCATACAGATTTTCATGTAGTTCATATGGATTTTTATTAGTTACAGGCATATCATTTAACTTATTCTTTTCACCATGTCTTCTCTTTACGTAAGTAACCGTTCTATTTGTATTATGAACTGGTTGTGAAGCCTCTACTTCCAATTCTTGTGTATTAATGACTTCCTTCTGTGATGATTCAGCCTCTGTTGATTTAGTCTTAAATATTTCTATCTGAGAAGATTGCGTGTTAGTAGTTACTGATTTGGATTGTTGGATTATAGATATTTCTGTCTGCGAATCTTCTTTCTTAGAAACATTATGAATACCTGGTTCAAGCTGCTGTACCTTTGGAATTGAATTTACAGATTCTATTTTTTTTTCTTTATCTTTTATTTTTACCTGTACTTTTTGAACCTGTTTTACTTCTTTAAGAGATTCTAACTCCTCCTTACTTTTAATAAAAACTTCCCAACCTGGAACCAAATCCTTACTACAATTTCCTATCGAAATCTCATTTTCTGCATTGTTAAAAGCATATACCCACTCATCTGCATTATATCTCTTTGAACTACAGAAAGTTCTTACAAACATTTCTCTCAGAAAATCTGGTGTTTCATTCCAAATCAAACTTTCTCGAACTGCCTGTTCTGATACTGAATCAACATCAACATTCTGCAGTGTAAAATGAAAGGCTCTCTTTCTAATTTCTTCTGCTACATGTCCCTCACACATTTTAAAAGGCCATGCACCCAAGAAGAGAATTCTGTAAAACATTACCGCCATTGCAAACTGTTCATCTTTTATCGTTCTAGGTTTATCATAAGACAACTGCTCCGAGTCATCACTATTTTCCATATATTCTGGTGATGTGTAGACTTCCTGTCCCACTAATGCCTTGTAATCATCAAACTGATAACTGTCGGTATCTACAAAATACACTTCCTCATCTTCACTTGATACGAGAATATTTGTCTCATTAACATCTCCGACCAAAATATTATTCTCATGCAGTTCTCTAAACTGTTCTGCAATTTTTCTACAATACTGCATCAAAAATCTTCTATCATATTTACTATCACCAGTTTTAGAAAGCAAATCCAGTTCTTCAATTTTATCACTTAGACTTTCAGGTCTTCTGACATGCTTCATTACATATCCAACAAACTCTCCATTATTTTCAGAACTTAATAAAATATCTTCTGGCCAACAAATATATTCCTTGTTGATATTCTTTGTAAGCATGGCCTTTATTCGTTCTCGTTTACCAATAGTATTAGCATGTTCATGGAATATCTTAACAACAAAATCTCCGCGATTAGTTAAAAATACTGTACCTTCTGCACCTTGCTCTTTTCCACGCTCATAGTAATCAAAAGTATATCCCATCTGTGGAGCATATAATCCCCTGTTAGGAATTCCCCCTTGAATTTTTATTATAGAGTCCATAGTTTCTTCAACTCTAGGAGTATACTCCGACATAAAAGTCTCTTCTTTATTTGTATAATTCTTTAAATCCACCCTGACATTTCTAAACTGTTCTAACACAGAATATGACACAATTTGATTTTCTTTTCCCTGATTTACAGTAAGCAAACCATTTGCATCAGAAGATAAAACAACAACATTACTTTTTCCAAGTTTCCAAACTCTATCTATCGTATCTCTGTCACCTGTCATAATACAGATTCTTGTTTTCTCACCAAATTGTTCAATTACCTCTTCAATCTTATTTTCTACGGAAAATTCATCTGCTATATACTGAACTCGAAGATATTCCCTAAGTTCAGTTATCTTCTTAAAACATTCCTTGGCGTTTTTTCTATAACGCTGCTTAATAGGCATGGAAGTCTCATATGCTGCCAGCTTTGCCTTTTCCAGTGAATTAACATCAATGTATATAACTGTGTCCCAAATTTGAAAATGTAATGCTGCATATTTTCTTAGATAAAGATATGTATTGTTTTGTAATAAAGCTGAAAAATCAATAATAAATACTGTTTTTGCAGCTACATACTGCATTTCTTCAATTGAAAATCTATGTGCTTCATCTACATTGACAGGAAAAAAATCCTTTATTTGAAAATTCGGCCTGTCTTTTCTAATGCTTTCAATCATGCTTTGGAGAGCCCCACAATCCTCTGAATACAGATTATTTCCATCTCTCAAAATATCATAATTCTCAATCTGCATTCTTACAGTTTTCTCATCTCTTCCTGTTATAGCCATTACATCCTGCAGACTATAGCACAATAAATTTGTATGCAGCATTGCCTGTCGATAAATGTCATTCAATAATTGCAGAGTTTCTTCTTTTTCCTGCAAAAATGAATCATTTCCTTTTGCAGAAAAACTTTTAATATCAGACACCATATCAATAAAAAAAAGCATACTCTCTTTCATGTTGTCCTTGGTAAAGCTTATTTTTTTATTCTCATTATAATGAGCAAATATGTTTCTGCTTTTATTACCAATTTTTAATTTTTTAGCAAAGCCTGATATATTTTCAATCTCGAATGCATTGGTAAAATCCTGGGAAATCTGTAACTTTCCCTGCAAATTAATATAACGTAATATTTTAATGGCCGCAGCAAAATCCATTCTTCCATAAGGATCCTTATCCAGTGGTCCATCGCCTATATTTTCATTAAGAATACCAAACTTTGAATTTTTATGATTATACTCATCAAGTACCTTTTGTAAATCATTTCCTGAACCATAGATTCTACGTATAATACTATCTCTAAAAAAGTGAAGCATTGCTTCCTGAAAACGCAACGTATATTCTCTGATATCTGCACTCAACTGATCAAATTCTCTGTTTTCCATGCATATCTCTCTTTCATTCGTAAATTTTCAGCTTAATAAACTCATCACTTGCATCTAACACAAATTGTCTGACCAAATCATCCGACTGTGCTGAAATGTCATATGAATAATCTTCTGAATACGGATTGTATTTAACTTCCAAATCATTACCAACTTCTACATCAGTTTCCCTATATGCCATTCCAATTATCTTCTGTTCTCCATCTACCTCGACTGTAACATCAAAAATAATAACAAAAAACTTAGTGCTTTCTGAAGCAAACCATTCATCACTATTATCTTCTGAAAGAACATAGGCTGTTCTTATCGATGAATCTATATATGATACGGAAGAAACACCTTCAAAACCCTCTACCAATGCAAGATTCTGTAAAAAAAGAGCGTTATCATTTATATCCTGCTGTATTTTCTCAGTAAATGAATTAATAATTGCATCCATTTGTTTCTTAGGTGGAATTTTATTAGTATCCAAAATAACCCCCGCATCTTCAACCTTATAAGATAAAGTTTTATTTCTCAAAGTTATTCCGAGTTTTTTTAATTCTTCACGTTTTGCTGAAGCCTTAATCGTAATCTCATCACCATTACTGATTCCTGATGTTTTATCAGCCTCAATCGAAACAATCTCCGCAATCTCTACCTGTCTCTTGTCAATAATTGTCAATGTTGCTTCTGGTTCATTTCCCTGAATTACAACCTCTACCTGTTCAAAAGCATCAATTGGATTTTTACCCAAAGCATCATCAAACCGTTCTGGATTTTTGAATAAAATAAATGACAAAATCAGGAGGACTGCAACAATTATATATGTTACAATCACTCCTATTACCTTTCTGCTCAATCAAATATCCTCCATTTCATTATCTGCCTAGTCTTGAAAGTGCATCAATTGCAGGCTGATACCCCATGTTAGCAGCTTTACGATACCATTGTACAGCAAATTCGATATTTGCTGGTATTCCATCTCCTCTTTCATACATCAATGCAGCATTAAACATAGCTCCGACAGATTCACCCTCGGCAATTTTTAAAAAAATGTCAAGAGCTCGTTGTGGATTTCTAGTAGTTCCACGACCGTTGATTAACATTATTGCCAATCTCATACCTGCATCGATATGTCCCATTCCGTATGCTTTTTCAAAATACTGTACTGCCAATTGTTCATTTTTTACTCCAGCCGAACCCTCTTCATACATTGTAGCCAAATTAAACATACCATTTATATCATTACGATCGGCTGCCATCTGATACCACTTAATCGCCTCCTGTGGATTTGCCATAGCTTGTGAGTTATATAAAATACCCACTAAATTAAAGGAATCAGCATCATTTTGATTTGCAGCTTCTTTTGCATAATTAATTGCTTTAGGAATATCTACTTGCACTACCCCATATCCCTGATAATAAAACAAAGCCATTCTATACAATGCTCCTACAATTCCCTGCTCAGCAGCAAGCGAAGTCCACTTATATGATTCATTATAATCAACAGGAACTCTATCTCCGCTAAAATAAAGTGACCCAATATAATCCTGTGATACACCACGTCCAAGCTCTGCACCCTTTTTATACCATTTGAATGCAGTCTCAAAATCTGGTGCCACACCAACTCCATCTTTGTATGCATATCCAAGATTATGACAATCTACAGGAGAATTTAGGTTTGCAGCCTTCTGTGTCCAATAAAAAAATTTGTCATTATTCTGTGGTACATATCTTCCGCTAAGATTAAATTCTGCTAAGCGTGTCATTGCATCAACATATCCATCTTCTGCAAGCTTTTCCATTATAGCAATAGCCTCTGATGTATTTGTCTCCAATAAAGATACTGCTCTGTTAAACTCTGCAATTACATCAATTGATGCTGGTGCATCTATAACAATTTGTTTCATCCCCTGTTCGGTCTCTTTTACGTTACCAAGTAAACGCTTAAAAAATGTACTCATTTTTTACTCCTCCATATATGTATCTATTTTTTTTCGATATCTTCTGCAATAACCGTCAATAACTCATCATCCGTTACCTGACTATTCGATGATAATAATCCCGCCATTCTAACATTCTGATTTCTTGCAATTTTGTCAATTAAATTACGAACGCCTCTTGCATTTCCAAAATCTTTCATTAATGATTCTCTTAAAAGTGCACCGCGAAGCGCTTCCTCACCCTTTTCATCTATTTTTAATCCCTTTTTCTTCAGCATATCCAGTGCAATCTCATTAAGCTCTATTAAATTATAATCGTCAAATGTCAAGTCAACTGGTACACGACTACGCAGACCAGGATTGTTCTTTAAAAAATCATCAATATCCTGATTATATCCTGCCAGAATTACAAGAAGGTTATTTCTGTTATTCTCAATCTGTGTTACTAATTCACTTACAGCCTCTAATCCGAAGCTGTCTCTTGAATCCTGTACTAACGAATAAGCTTCATCAATAAATAGAATTCCGCCAAGAGCTGATTGAACTACTTTTCTAGTTTTAATAGCAGTCTCACCCATATGTGAGCCAACTAAATCCGCGCGTGAACACTCAACAAAAATATCATCCCTCTTTAATACACCAAGCTTTGTATAAAGCTTACCTATAATTCTTGCCACTGTAGTTTTTCCAGTTCCTGGATTTCCCTTAAAAGCCATATGAAGAGTTCCAAAATCCCCTGATAAATTGAGAGATCTTTTTTCCATTTCCTTCTGCACTACGATCTGATTAATCAAAGAATTTACTTCCTCTTTGACCTTTCCAAGTCCTATTAATGAATTAAGTTCTTCCAAATAATCTGAGATATTTTTCTCATCCATCTCTCCCTGCCAGAAATCACTAGGCTTTAATTCAAAAAGCTCATTCTGATTTGTAACCTTTTCTACACATAATCTCTGAGACTGGTTCTCAATTGCTCGATTTACAAGTTCTCTGATATATCTTGCATTCCCAAAGGTTTCATCAATCTTATCATGTGCAATGCATTTTCTAATTGCATCATCAACGCCTTCAACTGCTTTCATGCCGTTTTTCTCAATATGTATATGCGCCATCTCAATCAATGCATCTTCTTCATAATCTGGCAAATCAATAATGTATGCAAATCTTGAACTGAAGCCTGAATTAGAATTGCGAATCATATTCATCATTGGATTACGATACCCCGCCATTATGACAGAATATGAATCTCTGTGATCTTCCATATCTTTCATGAGAACATCAATTGCCGCCTGACCAAAATCATTATCCGAGTCCTCACGATAAAGTGAATATGCCTCATCAATAAATAATGTTCCTCCATTAATCTTTGATAAAATATCTCGCATTCTTTCTTCTGTTCCACCAATATGATCACTAATCATTCCAGAACGCTCCACCTCTAAGAAAGAGTTAGAAGTGCGAATTTTAATATCATATAAAATCTGCGCAATGATTCTTGCCACTGTTGTCTTTCCAGTTCCAGGATTTCCAAGTAATAGGAAATTATATCCCTTCTCATCTACAATTGGTTCCTCTCCATTTTGTACTCTGATCTGATTTCTTAATATCTGCATCTTCACGGACTGATAGATTCTGTCAAGTTCTTCCTTAACCTTGTCCATTCCAACCATTCCCTCAAAATATGCATCAAGATTCTCCGGTAAATTATCATCAATTCTAGACTGTAATTCACCCACCTCTACTGAATCATCAGTGTATTCAGCAGCAAGCAAACTCACTTCCTCTCCTCCGAGCATTTTTATATATTCACTCTCAAACTCAATATTATTATCATACATATTAGAATCATAATATGTCATCATCTGATCACATTCTTTCTTTCTATCGGCCCAGTCCTGTGACCATGGATGCCCTGGATAATACTGAGTTGCATACTCTTCACATAATTCAACAAATTCAAAGAATTCCTCTGTATAAGCTAATGATGCTTCATATAGTAATTGCTCATAACTTAACTTTTCATATGCGGTATAGTGATGTAAATTATAGATTGCACGCAACAGACCATCTCTTCTGTTTATATATTCATTCTCTGATGCTTTTACTTCATTAACCTCATTTACAGCTCTTCTTAAATCAATTTTAGGTGTAGGAACCAGATTATTCTGACCAATTAAATCCTCAAGTATCGTATATGCCTCGTTTTCCTTTTCATAATTTAAGAATAATGCTTTTCCCATGTAATAAATTGCATCTATTAATTCAATTCCTCTATCTTTTCTGTCCTCATAAAGTTTTGCTAATTCGAAGCAAGCTTTTGCATTATTATTGTATGCTGCCCATCTATAAAGAATATTTGAAAGCGAAGGACCATATCCAAAAGGTTCTGTAGCTGCAAGGGATTCTGCAGTTTTTACAATATCTTCTATATTTCCATTTATTCTACTTTCTAATAATCTCTTTCTATCTGTCTGCGAATATCTATCTGCCTCATATAACTTGACAAATAATTCAAGAGCTCTCTGTGGATCAAGGATTAAACCATCGCCTTTTTCATACAAACTTGCAATAAAATAAATAGCCTCTGCAGAACCAATAGTTGCTGCTCTATCAAGCCAGTAAAATGCAATTGGATAATTCTTTTGTACACCACTACCCTCTAAATATAGTTGCGCAAGTTGTACCATACTGTCTACATGATCAAGTGTTGCTGCTTTTCTAAAAAATCTGGCGGCAATAAATAAATCATCCTCATCCAAAGCATTTTCATATAATTGCTCAGCAGACATGCCAAGATTATCCCTGTCAACAATATCGAATGTATTAAGTGGGATTTGCATTTTATCATATGCTCCTGGAACAGAATGGTTACTTGCATACTGATAATATGCAAATGCTTTTTGCATATCCTGTCTAACACCTTTTCCATTCTCATACATTGATGCAATTGTACATGCACTTGCATAATCACCATAATCCAGGGCAAGACGTGAGAAGAAGTAAGCAATTTTTTCATTCACAACAGTCCCATTACCACTTGCAAAATTATCACTTAATTGCTTCATTGCAGAAACATTCCCTTGTCTTGCCTCATTTAATAAAGTTGCAATTCTTTCATTTGAAAATATAGCTTTCAGAGAATCTAACTTTCCAAGGGATCCAATTTCTGATTCAGCTGGTTGTTCCTGTATCTGTGGTTTCTCAACATTTCCAATACCATACAAAGTACACATCTCATCAAAAGCTTCATCCACATTAAAAGCTGGATTGTGCTTGCTAATATGATTTAAAAATCCTCTAGCAGCTTTTGTAAATCCTAACTTCATCATATCTCTGGCCGCGCTCTCATAATCATCATCTTCAAATGAATCAACAATGTTAGAGTTTCTGTTTCTTATAATCTGACGTAAAATACCTTCTCTGTAAACTTCTACATAATTAATTCCATTTTTATCGATTTTTGGTTCAATACTATCAATATATTCCATGGCTTTATCACAATCCATTAAAACATTCCAACCCATTGCATAAAGGACTGCTAACTCAACCTTTGCATCATTTTTTCCCTGCTGTGCTGCTTCTTTCATATTTTCAATAGCTTTGTAGAGATTTGGAAAAACATATTTCCCTTCTAAATATAACGTCATTTCATTTTTATTAATCTGATCCTGAATATATTGCTCAACATTATTAAATTTAGTATATTTTTCCGGACTATCAGACTGTTGAATCGCCAATTTGTAATACTGATCTGATATAGTCGGATTACATAAGCCCCCCATTCCATAATGAAGCATTATTGCAATATGTAATGCTGAAATTGCATCTTTGCCAAAAAGTAATCTTCTTCCAAAATAATACAAAGCCTCAACGTAATTTCTTTCAACTCCATATCCTCTGCAATAATTTAGCGCAAGATATCTATTATCCTGTATGCTCCCCTTCTTTACTCCAAGCATATGATAGTAAGCAAACATATCTCTATCATACTTACCAGCTACAACCCGACAAGCTTTTGCTGCCAAGTTACTTATTGTTGTCTTATCAGCATTCAATAATTCATTTAATTTACCTAAATATCTGTGTGCAATTGTATGTCCTTTACTTGCAGCTAACTGATACAAACGACTTGCTTCTGCATAATCAAGACACACTCCTCTTGCACTTGCATACATTCCAGCAAGATTATATGCCGCAAAAACATTTCCATTATCTGCAGCCTTTTTCATCCAATACGCAGCGAGATAATAATCCTTATCCACTCCGTTTCCTTGACGATAAGCCAATCCCAAAATGTTCATTGCATCAGTATTATTACCTATAGAAGCCGCAGTTAATAAATCATTAAATGCACCAACAAAATCTTTTTCTCTAGATTTCTCAGTTGAACGATTAAGATAGTCCGCCGCGGAAAGCCCTTCTTCATTATCCAAATAAACAACCAATTCGTCACACAATGAGTTATACCTTTCAACAGCTTCCTTGCATCCTAATCTCATTGCCTTCTCATAAAAGGCCCATGCCTGCTTTTTATCTGGCATTGTTCCCTGCCCATTCTCCATACAATATCCGGTAAGATATGTTCCCCAAGCATTATCTAAATCTGCTGCATATCTAGCCCAGAAAAAGGCCTTATGTAAATTTTTCTCCCCATATTTTCCTGTTACAAAAATTTTATTTAATTCTATTGCACTCTGCGCATTACCCTCTTTTGCAGAATTAATCAAAGTTGGTATGGGATTAGAATTATTTTTAACAGTTTCAACAGTTGGTTTTTTTATATTATTGCTAGTCTGCTTCTTGTTATTAGATGCAAGTCCTGAATTAAAGCCAAATAAGCCCATCTATAATTCCCTCCAAATTTATTTTTCTAAAAAATTGCAATTAATAATAAAATTGCAAGTGTTACTCCAAAACAACCATAAACAATTTTTTTCAAAATAAGTGGTTTCTCCTCAACATTTGCCTGTCTTTTAAATTCCTCTACTCTTTCTTTTGATACGCCACGTGAAATATGATTAATGTTGTTCATCTGATTCATTAGTATTCCCTCCTACAATAACTTCTTGGTATATCTGTTCTAGTCTGCCAGCAAGATGCTTTTCCGTTTGATACTTCTACCTGTGTATATATTTTGTTGTATCTAATATGTGCAGCCTCTCCAGGCTGTGTCACTCCAGGAATTCCTGCAGCAATTGTTTTTTCATAAAATGGTCCCACTGTAAATTCTTTATTAATACTTCTTGCTTCTCTTTCCTTAAGCATATTCTTTCTTTCAACTTCGTTATACAAAGCATATGGAAGTAATTCTTCATAAATTCGTTCCATAACTGATGTAGTATCGGTTCCGTTGTCGAAAGCCCTATCATTTTTATTAATATAATTTCGAATATAATTGAGATTTCCAAACACAAAATCAAGTGGTACATTCTGTGTTGGTAATTTCATATCAGCATTTGAAAATACTACGTTAATACAAACGCAATCTCCATTCTGGATGATACCTCTTCTTAATAAAAACTGATCTAATGCCATTGTATGCTTCTGATTCTGAATATAAATGTTCTCACATTCATGAACCTGACTTCCAATGTATTGAGTCCATCTTTCATCAGTATACTTTCCTTCAAAACGACCACCTCTGTTTTTACATTCCAATACATACACTATATTGCTTGTAATAATAATTGTATCAATTTCCTGATAATTTCCATTCTCCATTGGAACACATACATTATGTAACACTCTGTGTGGAACTGTTATGCCACGGCTTAATACATATCCCTTGTACTCACCAATTAAACCTTTATCTTTTGGAATTGATTTCTTGTTAACGCCCGTTGCTAATGCGTAATTAGATTTTTTATATCCAAACAAATAGCATTCCATTGTATCTAAATCAATAAGAAATACTGCAAGTAAACAAATAGCGTAAATTCTTGCTATAAACGAGATAATAGTTACCCAAAACGGACTGGCATTTGCCATACTTCCGGCCGCCATTTGCATTGGTGCCATACAAACTATAATCAGCATTAATGCTGATATAGCTAATATTTTGTCATGCGTTGTTCTTACCTTTGTTACAAGCTTTGAACCAATTAATGGTAAAACTCCATTTTCATACAATTCCTGATCCTTTTTTTTCGCTTTTTCATATACCATTCTTTCAAATGAATTCATATTTATTCTCTCCTTCTTTCATTCTTTCTCTTCACATCATTAATTAAACCATAAGTTAAAAACAAAATTATAAATAAAGTGTACAAAAATTAAATTTTATATTCATAATGCGAAATAACAGCTTCTGCAGTATCCTGAAAAATTTCTTTTTGTTTTTTATTTTCAACTGCCACTATATAATTACATACCCCCAAAACACGATATATGATTTTCCGTTCCTCCTGCTTTGGATAAAAAACCTCAACTGAATAGAGCTGTTCTTCTTCCCCTGTTGAATCACATGGTTCAAGCTTCAGGCGGTATCCCTCTAATCTTGGGAGCAAACGCTCTAAACTGTTATTACTATCCCTAATCATTAATTTCATACTTTTCTCTTTTCTGCTCCACTCCTCATAAACGAAATTACTGTCTGAATTCTCTAAATTTTTCTCTTCCCAAATATCTGTAAAATTATCGCCAGAAACAATTTTAAGACCTTTTATATTAGATAAATATGGTTGCATTTGTGTACAGCCTATAAACTCTCCCTCTTTAAAAATCATCACGTCACCATTAATTCGAATTCTTTTTTCCAAACCAGAATACTCGAAATTAAAAGGTAGCATACGAAAACTATATGTTCCCTCAGGTATACCTCTACCATCTGTCATAAATAAACTCGAGTCTGACCATACTGTATCTTCATATTCAATACACTGCCCCTGTTCGAGAGCAGACTTTACCAACCTGAACTTCTCAACAAATTCCCCATCCTGATATGTATCCCTATAAATATCCTCTCCTTTAATCAGAAGGGTATCTCTTATATCAAAACACTCCTCCATGTTGTTATTAGTATATTTTTGTATGTTTTTTAAAAGCTTATCAAGTGTCTTTTCTGCTAAAAATAAATTTAACAGACCATATTTAATTTCTGATATAAGATAATCTACTTCTGTTCTTCTAAAAAGAGGTTGTACCTCTTTTATTTTGCAATTTATAGATTCAATTATTTCCTCATTAATAAAATACGTGTCTTCATTTTTTTGGAAAAGAATTTCGCATTCCTCGGTATCATGGTCTGTTTTATCACAAGAATCATTTGTCAAAGACAGCCAAATATCATATATCTCATCTTTGATACTTTTTTTCTTTTGAAAAACCTGTCCCATAAAAAAATTCTCGCATTTTTTAAACTCTTTTGAATCAAAAGAATTTCCATTTTTCAGTAAATAATTAAGAATAATACATTCCTTCATATATATACTGTTGCTGGTAACGGAGCATAAACTATTTGATAATTCATTCCCTTCCTTATGCTGCTCATATGCCGAATCTGGATACTCCTCATCAAACTTTGCACCAGTTTTTAATTTCTTATGTTTGTCAAAAAAATCTCTTCCCTGAATTTCCGCCAGTAATCTATATGATTCTAAAACACTGTCACGAAACTCTTTTGGAGCTATAACTTCCACATTACTTCCAAAACCCAGAACCCAGTTTTTCATCTCAAGCCAATCATTCACATACGCTGTGTACTCATACCATTCTCCTCTTTTCTCTATTTCAGAACTCTTTATTCTATTTTGTGATGTAAACTGATAAATAATTTTCGGACTAACTCTTAATTGAACCTTCATCTTGTAAGAATTAATTGATAATGCCCATGCATCCATCAAATTCTCTTTTACCTTTATAAAGGTTTTATCTTCGAAAATCGAATCAACAATACTCTCATTTGAGATATTAACTGCCAGAATCCTATCCATCCGAATCATTTTATATTTCATATTCTGATTATCATTATTACATACAAAAACATGAGTCCTTGAATACAACGAATCATGCACAAGATTTATTGGTATCAATTTCTCGTTCAGAATTATTTTTTTTGAATGATATCGAATATTAATCTTACACTTTTTTTTGATTGCCTCTGAGATTGTTCTTACAAACTGCTCCTCCAGGACAGAATGATACGATACTGCTCTATAGGAGAAAAAGCGGTCTGATGAC
The DNA here is from genome assembly GCA_036308285.1 of Agathobacter sp. Classification (GTDB taxonomy): domain Bacteria; phylum Bacillota; class Clostridia; order Lachnospirales; family Lachnospiraceae; genus Roseburia. Next base: position 16,966 of record JAXJVZ010000239.1, read on the forward strand.
TCTCCACCTAGTGTTCCTTTTTGAATTTGGATTTTTTTCTTAATCTGATATGCTATAGCTGAAAAATTTTGCGAATAAAGTGAAAAATTCATAGCATCCATAAGATCATTAAGTTCATTTGTTGAAAGACCATCAAATATGTTATGATTCCACCTAACCAAAGAAAGAGTACCAGGCTTTTTTAAAACAACCTGTTCTTCTATAAGATTTTTAATCAGCTTTTTAACACGTTCACTCTCCAACGAGAAATCATACCAATCTGCAAGTTTTGCCTGTAGCTTTAGCAAGTCCCCCCTTGTTGAGGGTTCCTCTTTCAGATTCGTGTAGATTGAAGCCATTGCTTCGCGAAGTCCAATCTGATTTTCTTCCTTTACCTCAATACTTTTTGAATTGGAAATCTTTAATCCATCTATCAAGTATTGTAATTTATCGTTATATCCCCTATTGTCTTTAACAGACTTGCTATGTCCATAAAAGACAGCCTGTCGAAAATAAGAAATACTTTTCTCCAGGCCATTAATAAAAACTGTTCTCTGACCAGTTCGCCCCCCATTTTGACGATTCTTGTCCTGCATTCTTCTTGGCATTAATATTAACCCTTTTTATTTTTCTAAATAGTACTTTCTACTCAATATATTAATCCAAAAGCAACGTCAAAACAAGTTTTTACTCAATTGCAGAACGAGATGCAGTTTTGTAAGATGAGATGCAACTTTGTAAATTGAAAAATAAATATTTGTAAGCAAAACGCAGTTTTTGTAACCGAAAAGTATACTTTTGTA
>JAXJVZ010000240.1:0-5121 GCA_036308285.1 Agathobacter sp.
CATGGTGACCTTAAGGTTCAGCCTTGTATGCCAGAAGATGTTGCAAATATTCTTTTATTCTTAGCTTCTGATGAATCTCGCTCAATTACAGGTCAGGTAATCGTATCTGATTTCGGAAGTACATTATAAAATAAAAACAAAACCCACGTATTATGTATGAGGAAACGTGGGTTTTGTTTTTTGACTTGTCTTGTTCGATTTATAGTTGTATAATCAACTAAAAGCAAATTTTTTCTTAATCATTGTTTTGCGTAGTCAATTCTAATAACATATAGTACAAATAATCTGAAAATCTTGCTTTTATATCCAATTAATTAATCAATTAATTTAATAAAGGCAGGAGAATATTGTATCACAGTAACCAGCTCCTGCTTATCAACTAAGGAGGAAAATTTATGAGTAATGGTAACCGTGAATTCAAAAGTGATGTATTTAGTATGTTGATGGAGGATAAGGAAAATGCGTTATCTGTATATAATGCATTGAATGGAACTAGTCTTACAAATGCAGATGAGTTAGAGATTCATACATTAGACAAGGGTGTGTCGCTGACAATACGTAACGACGCAGCATTTGTGGTTGATGCAGCACTTAGTATATACGAGCATCAGTCTACAGTTTGTCCTAACATGCCCGTAAGAAATCTGATTTATTACACTACAATCGTCAGTAAGATGCTTAAGAATAAGAATATTTATGGAAAGAAAATGATAACAATTCCAGTTCCAAAGTTTGTTGTATTTTATAATGGAGAACAGGAGCAACCAGAGGAATATGACATGAAATTATCAGATGCCTTCGAGAAGAAGACTGATAATCCGGAGCTTGAATTAGTATGCAAGGTGTACAATATTAATTTTGGAAAGAACAAGGAGCTTCTTGAAAGATGCCGAGTCTTGAAGGAGTATATGATTTTCGTTGATTATGTGAGAAAATATCACGAAGAGCAAGGATACGACGAATTAGAAAAGGCGATAAACAAGGCAATCGACAGATGTATTGAAGAAGGAGTTCTTGCTAATTTCCTTATGGAAAATAGAGCGGAGGTGGTCAAAGTGACACAGTTAGATTATACTTTTGATCGACAGATAACCTTAGAACGAAAAGATGCAAGAGAAGAAGGAAAAAAAGAAGGAAAAGAAGAAGGAAAGTTGGAAGAGATACTTTCTTCTGTTAGAGAAGGCGATTATAGTAAAGAACGTGGTGCTGAAAAATTAGGAATATCAGTAGAAGAGTTTGAGAAGTTAATGGAATAAATTATGTAATGGCAGAGCAGTTTATTTTATGTAAAATGCTCTGCCATAAGAAATGATAAGGAAACAAGTAATGTTGATTAGCGAACGTATTTACGATTTGATGAAAGAAAAAGAAATGTCACAAAAAGATTTTTCTGAGATGACAGGAATATCACAAAGTACAATCAGTGATTGGAAGAGAAAGAAAACAAATCCATCTGCTGATAAAATAATGATTATATGTGAGGTTCTAGGTGTTACACCATATGAACTATTGACTGGAACAGAAAATGATAAGTTTAAAGAATATAAAGAAACAGATTATGTTGTAATTAATAAGAATTCAAAAGAGTATTATCTTGTTGAGGCATATAGAGGTTTTGATTATGAAATGAGAAGTAGGTTAGAAGGATATATTCAGGCAATGAAAGACTTGCAATAATTATTTTTTTGAATTACAATACGCATATACGTTATGAATGCTATAGACGAAAGAAGGTCGGGGTGAAAGTTATGAATGATTATTATGAATCGGGTTATAAAGAGGGATATGCTGAAGGCGTAATAATAGGCTTATTAGAGATTGGGTTAAAAAAAGTGAAAAATATGAAGCGTGAGGAGCAGTTGTCTATAATAAGTGGGTTGGTGAGTAAGGATATATATACTGTATTTGAGGGACAACAATTACTATTTTATTCGCGTTTAGGAATATACGAATATAAAAAGGGGAAAGAAAAAAATGTGTAAGAAAAAGATGAGAAACACGAGCATAAAGGAAACAGAGATTTCTCTTAATATCGTAATGACATATCCAGTGAAGTGGAGCAAGTATAATGTGTTTCGAGATTTTATCCAGAATTTCTATGATTCTGTAGGATGTGACGAGTGGGAGAATAGATTCTGTTATACATATGAGAATGAAAAGCTATGCATGTGGATAGATGGAGTAACATTTAGTTATGAATGGTTAATACATATTGGAGCATCCACTAAGACTAATTGTATAGAAAAGCCAAATGCCGGCTTTTTTGGAGAGGGATTCAAAATCGCTTCACTATGTGCTTACAGAGATTTTAATTGGAATATTATTATGAGTTCAGATAACTGGATATTAACAGTTGATACAAAAGAAGAACGCATTGATAATACTTCAGCAGATATGTTGATTTTCAGATTAGAGGAAAAAGAGAATGAGACTTTTAGTAAACTGGAGATAAGCTCAATAACGCAGCTTGAATATGAACTTTTTCAAAATGTATTAAAAAGCTTTTATTATAAGAGTAATCCTTTACTTGGAGAGATGATATGGGATGGAAAGGAAGGCGCAATTTATTCATGTAATAAGGAAGAGTATAATTATACTTTACCATCTACATCTAGAATAGGACGCAATGGTGCAGTTTTTTGTGCATATCAATTGTTAGGATCCAATCCTTTCGGTTTATGTTTTTGTTTGCATAATTATGAGCAGAAGGATAGAGAGCGAAAATCGTTATACGAACATGAAGTAGTACAAATTATTGGGGAAATATGTACGTATATTTCGGCTGAAGGAGCTATTAAGGTATTAGAAAAAATGCGTCGTTATTGGAATTCGGTACCAGAAACAATAGATGTCTGTTCGTGGGCTCCAGTTATTAGTACATTGATATGGAGAATATCTAAATCAGAAATTGAAACAAAAACATTTAAAGATAAATATCCCAATTTATTATGTTTACCACCAATATATGACATCGAAGACAGGAATAGAAGAAAGCAGGCAATTGCTTGGGTAAAAAACTGTATTGAAAATTATACTCTTGTGCAGATTTCGTTTGAATTATTGGGTTATCCAACCCTTGAAGAAATGTGTGAAATAAACGGTGGATTTGTATTTGATAGAGAACCGAATGAGTTTGAAAATAAGTGCATGGATATACTGGAAAAAGTGATTAATAAAACATTTGAAGGTTTTTTTACACAGGAGAATTTTCCTGAAAGAAGAGTAATAAAAAATGAAACAGCTTCTTATCATGGAATGGCAAAATTGACAAAATTAAAAAAATACCAAATTAATAATAGTGGAATAAAGATAAAATATAGAATTGAAAAAATTTATTTTAAGAAAACTATTTTCAATAATTCAGGCTATTTTGATGCAATTTCTACTTGTATTCATGAATTATGTCATGCTTTCGGTGGAGATTCATCACAAGCTTTTAGTAATGGATTAACAGTTGCAATGGAAGTGCTTATGTCTAATTATACGGTAATAGAAGAATATCAGAGCAAGTGGAAGAGTCTCTTTTTCAGTACATGAGCAGGATAGTGAATTTTAGATATAAGAGAGTTTTCATATAAAAAGGAGGTTAAAATGGAATCAATCGAATATAATGAAAAGAAAACATGTTATAGTGTTAGCACACAAAATTTAGATAGTAATAGTTATGAATATATTATTGAAAAATTAGATATGGTTATTTCAGAACAAGATAAATTCATAAAAGCATATGATAAGCTTTTGGAAGAGAAGAAAAGAATAATAACGGAGTATGATATAATTATTGAAAATAATGATTTCATAATACAAGAGCCTAAAAAATTACTTGGGGAAAGAAGCAGTACCTCAAAATAACAGACATATTATCCCAATACGCAGTCAGAGGACACTAAAATGTATCACAATTTTTAGTGTCCTCTAGTAGTTATGAGGGAAATTTGAGGTATTTTATCCAAGCTCTAGCATCTTATCAATAGAGGCCTTAGCCTTAAGTCTTACATCATCGTCAAGAACAATCTCTTCACCGTCAGTACCCTTAATACAATTATAGATATCCATAAGAGTAGTAAGTTTCATATTATGGCAGATGCAATCCTTAGAAAGAGGGTAGAACATCTTATCAGGGCATTCATACTGAAGATGTGAAACAATACTATTCTCTGTTCCGATAATAAATTCCTTTGCATCACTGTTCTTGGCAAAAGCCATGATACCAGTAGTACTTCCAATATAATCAGCCATATCAGAGACTTCCTTACGGCATTCAGGGTGAACAAGCACGAGAGCATCTGGATGAGCCTCTTTAGCTTTCTTTACATCATCACATGTCATACCAAGATGAGTAGGACATCCACCCTTAATAAATTTAAACTTCTTCTCAGAAACCTTCTCTTCAACCCATGCACCAAGGTTACAATCCGGAATGAAAAGAATATTATCATTATCAATATTCTTAACAATTGAAACAGCAGAAGCCGAGGTGACACAAACATCACAGAGAGTCTTAAGCTCAGAAGTCGTATTTATGTAAGCAACAACTGTATAATCAGGATACTCCTCCTTAAGCTTGGCAAGCTCCTCAACTGAAAGCTGCTCTGCCATAGGACAACCTGCTCCACCATTAGAAAGAATTACTTTTTTATCAGGCGAAAGAATTTTAACAGTCTCAGCCATAAATCTGACCCCACACATAATAACAGTTTTCTGTGGCGCCTCAGCAGCCTGCTGACTAAGTCCGAACGAATCTCCCATATAATCAGCCACCTCAAGAATCTCATGATTCTGGTAGGCGTGAGCTAAAATACAAACATCCTTTTCTTTCTTAAGACGAATAATCTCGTCCTGAAGTTCTCTTGTAGTCATCATATTATTTACACCTCTAATTTAGTAATGGGGTGGCTCGCAAGTGACTTGTATAGGTGGTTGGGCATACATATATCTAATTGCAGACCCGCTCTCGCTCGGAGAATAGCGTAGCGGTACTAAATTCGCATAACGCCTGCGGCATTACGCTCATTAAGTGCCGACGCTGTTCTACGGTCTGTAATTAGATATATGTATGCCCAACCGCCTATACAAGTCACTTGCGAGGGTACAATATTGAAAATCCTAAAAAATCTCCCC
>JAXJVZ010000241.1:0-3828 GCA_036308285.1 Agathobacter sp.
GGACATTGTGTAATCAGGATTTGGTCAACATTTTTACACAGGATTTAAAGGTTAAGGCATACATGGAATATCTGACCTTTTATTTTGTACCTATTCCGTTTACATATTATTTTAGAAACCGAATAGAAGAAAAACAGACGCCAAAGTTTGTCAGGGTGTATTTCTGGACATTACTTTCAGCGGAGCTTATATTCTTTGTAAGTGCATGTATATTACAGTTTATGAATATAGTTCATTTTCCTAATGTGCTGTTTTGTGTACATATGCTTATGATTTTTGCACTTATTCTGATTTTTATACTGTCAGTGGTTGATGCTAAAAATAAGATCAGGCAAAGAAATAGTGTTACAGTCGGTTTTATTATTGCTGCGGTTGCATGTGTCTATGAGCTTTTGTATTATAATCTGGGCAAGTATTTTATTGGTTTTTCGGAAAATGAATTTAACAGTGCCTTCTGCTATGCGGTGCTTATCATAGTTATTTCACTCCTGATTGATTTTGGTAAGGGGATTACGCAGAGTCTGTACAAGGAAGCACAGCAGAAGATTTTGTTCCAGCTGGCATATATGGATGAGCTTACAGGTCTTGCGAACAGAAGACGCTGTGAAGAACTTCTGGCTGAGTACAGTAAAGATAATATCAGCTACGCTGTGATAAGCCTTGATATGAATTTTCTTAAGAAGGTCAATGATACCCAGGGGCATGATAAGGGAGATGCAATGCTGAAGAGATTTGCAGATACTCTTACAGAGGTTTTCAGTTTGCATGGTACAGTTGGAAGAATGGGGGGAGATGAATTCATTGTTCTGATGCCTGATTCGACTGCTAAGGAGGTAGAAAAGCTTCTCAAGGAGCTTGATGCTGCAATGAATCATAAAAATATTGAAGAGCCATCTATTACTCTAAGCACAGCATATGGTTTTGCCATGAGCTATGAAGCTGATTCAAGTAGAAATGTACATGCAGTATATCAGCTTGCTGATAACAGAATGTATGATAATAAGAGAAAATCAAAGCTTGGTCGAACTGACTAAGGAGAAATAAAGGTTTAATAAAGAATCGAGGAAGGATTAAGAAATGAAAAAAGTAGAAGATTACATTAGAAGTATACCGGATTTTCCTGAAGAGGGAATTATTTTCAGAGATGTAACAAGTGTTTTACAGGATGCAGATGGACTTAAGCTTGCAATTGATAGTATGGCAAAGCTGCTTGAGAATGTAGAGTGTGATGTTATTGCAGGAACAGAGTCCCGTGGTTTTATTTTTGGAATGCCACTTGCATATTTACTCCACAAGCCATTTGTTCTTGTACGTAAGGCTGGAAAGCTTCCATGTGAGACTATTTCAAAGACTTATGACCTTGAGTATGGTTCAGCAACTATTGAGATGCACAAGGATGCTATCTCTGAGGGACAGAAGGTTGTCTTAGTGGATGATCTTATTGCTACAGGAGGTACAATGAAGGCTGCAGCTGAGCTTGTTGAGGAGCTTGGTGGAGAGGTTGTTAAGATGATTTTCCTTATTGAGCTTGCAGGCTTAGATGGAAGAAAAGTTTTAAAAGATTACGATGTTGATGCTGTCGTTACATATGAGGGCAAGTAAGAAGTATAATTGAATATTTTTCTATTATTATGAACATAATAGTCTCAAAAAGGAGAGACTTATGGAGAGTAATTGTAGAATAGGAAAGCGGAGTCTCTTGTTTAAGGAGGCTCCTTTTATTTTGGAAAGCGCATCCGTGGTAGGAACCAAAGAAGGTCAGGGACCTATGGGCGAATTGTTTGATTTGGTCGGTGAGGATGATAAGTTTGGTCAGGACAGCTGGGAGAAGGCGGAGAGCTGTCTTCAGAAGGACGCGCTTCACATGGCACTTTTGAAAAGTAAATATAGTGCGGAAGAAATCAGATATTTATTTGCAGGTGATTTGCTTGGACAGGCAATGGCTTCTTCTTTTGGACTTAAAGATTACGATATTCCCATGTTAGGCTTATATGGCGCATGCTCAACCTGTGGAGAGGCATTATCATTAAGTGCAGCATTTGTGGCGGCCGGATATGCCAGTCTTGCTGCTGCAGTAACTTCCAGTCATTTTGCCAGTGCTGAAAAGCAGTTCAGATTTCCATTAGAGTATGCAAACCAGAGACCAAAGTCTGCAACCTGGACAGTCACCGGCAGTGGAGCTTTTATAATATGTGACAAATCCATGGTGTGCAATGTCACACCAAAGGCCAGAATAACTGGAGTTACTACAGGCGTAATTGTCGATTATGGAATAAAGGATTCAATGAACATGGGTGCTGCCATGGCTCCGGCTGCGGCTGAAACGATTGTGACTCATCTGAAAGATTTTAACAGAAAGCCAAATTACTATGACAAAATCGTAACTGGAGATCTTGGATTGGTTGGAAAACAGATTCTTCTTGATCTTTTATCAGAGCGTGATATTGATATTTCAGGTGTTCATGAGGACTGTGGAATAAAAATATATGATAATGATACACAGGGAACCGGAGCTGGTGGTTCTGGCTGCGGATGTTCTGCAACAGTACTTAGTGCATATTATCTTCCTAAGATTGCTGCAGGAGAAATAAACAGAATTCTATTTATCCCAACAGGAGCCCTGCTTTCGCCGGTAAGTTTTAATGAGGGAGAAAGTATTCCGGGAATTGCGCATGCTGTGATAATTGAGAATGTAAAGTAAAAGCTTGGCAATCAGAATGTGACTGGGAAGAGATTATTGGCACATAGATTGATAAAAATCTAAAAGAATGAAAAATCTGAAGATAAGAAAATTGAATAAAAAAATTGAATAAAAAAATTCAATAATAAAAATTGAATAATAAAAATGAGAAAAAAATCTATAAATTGAGAAAAGGAGAGTATGCTATGGAATATATTAAGGCCTTTGTCGTAGGTGGAATAATTTGTGTTTTAGTCCAGATCTTAATGGAAAAAACAAAACTACTCCCAGGAAGAATAATGGTGTTATTGGTGGTTACAGGTGTAATACTTGGCGCACTTGGAATATATGAGCCATTTTCGAAGTGGGCAGGAGCGGGAGCAAACGTACCGCTTAGTGGTTTTGGAAATGTATTATGGAAGGGGATGAAGGAAACTATTGATCAGGATGGTTTTATTGGTATTTTTGAAGGAGGCTTCAAAGCATGTGCAGTAGGTGTGGCTGCGGCGCTTGTTTTTTCATATATTGCTTCATTAATAACAAAACCTAAAATGAAAAAATAGAAAAAATGCATTTTTTACGATATAATAGGACATACTACTTTTAACAAAGATTATTTTGATTAAAAGGAGTGTAAAAAATGAACAAGATTAAAGCAATTTTTGTTGTAGCTTCGTTGTGTGCAGTGTTATCGGTAATGGGATGTGGTCAGTCCAATGTCAATGAGGTGACAGATACATCTACTGTTGAGAAAATTAATGACAGAAATAACAATAATGGCAATAACAACGATAGAAATAACAGTATTGGAAATTCTGTGAATAATACAGAATCAAATGTGGTGGATGATGTTACTGATACTGGCCGTGATGCAGTTAATGATGTTGGTGAGGCGGGCAAGGATGTAATTGATGGTGCCGAGAATCTTGGAGATGATGTCATCAATGGTGTCGGTGATGCAGTTAATGATATCTTAGATGGAAATGACAATGGTGATTCGTCCAATAACACAGACAATGAGCGTAATAGAGATAATAATAGTAATAATGCAGCAAACAGATAATTAATAATGCCGCGCAGATTATTGCGCGGCAATTGACATTACATATTACAGGAGTGACCAATGAAAAAAGAAACATATATTAAGA
>JAXJVZ010000242.1:0-4220 GCA_036308285.1 Agathobacter sp.
GATAATTATACGTACGATGTGGCAGCCAAGATACGCCACTTCTATGACTTGCATTATTTATTGCAAGACACAGAGTGTGCTGAGTATCTACGATCGGAACAATTCAAGACGGACTTCAATACCTTATTGACTCATGACAGAGAGACATTTGATAAACCGGAAGGTTGGAATACAATGGAAATAGGACAATCTCCATTATTGTCAGACTTCCCTGCTTTATGGTCTAATTTAAAAGAGACGTATCTGAAAGAGTTACCAGCCATTGCTTTTTCTGGAATACCAAGCGAAGATGCAGTGGCGAAAAGTTTTGAGCAAATTGTTTATCAAATAGTGAGATAAATTTTAGTAGACCAAATCAAATATGGCAAAAGAAGCATTACATCCGATTATTGAAGGTATTTCTAATTATTTCGAAATGAAAACTACTGGTGCTCTAATGATTACAGGTCATTGGGGGTGCGGGAAAACCTATTTTATAAAAAACGAAGTTATTCCATATACCCAAAAGGTTCTTGGTAAGAAGCTAATAATGGTTTCATTATTTGGAATAAACGACTTATCTGAGATTCCTGAACGTGTATTATATGCATATTTGGATGCATACGGAAAGGATAAAACTGGTTTTAATCTGGGAAGAGTTGCGGATGTCATTGCTAAAATGGCAGATTCGATTCCCAAATTAAAGGAATATGTTGATATTGATAAATTGCTCGGAAGAGGTCAAGGTATATATAAACTAATACCAAATGATGTTATCATATGCCTTGATGATTTAGAAAGAGTTGTCGACTCTATTGATATAAATAATGTCTTAGGTGTAATAAATGAGCTTGTTGAGAACCTAGAATACAAAGTTATAGTTATAGCTAATGAAGGATTCATAAAAAATAATGAACTTATATTCAAAGAAAAAGTAGTTGAAAAAACGTTAGTATTCATTCCTGATATTATTAAAATATACCAAGGAATTGTATTGTCATATAAAGATGAACGTTTTACTTCTTATATGTTAGAAATTGCAGTAAAACTAATTGATTCTAAGAATGCATTATACATAAAATCAGAATCCTATAGAAAACATGTTTCCAATATTAGAATTTTGAAATTTGCTATTGAACACTTCTATTGTATTTTTTCTTATTATGATAAACATACAGACATTACTAGTGAAAATATCGTATCAAAATTAAATAATTACTGGGCTTTTATTCTGGCTATATCTATTGAATATAAATTGAATAATATTTCCTATGAAGATGATAAAACATTAAGTAAATATGTCCATAATGCTTTGGCTAAATTTGATTTTGATGAAAGTGAGGAGGATATATCATTCGAAGATGAAATAGAAAATACAATAAGTAAAGAAGAACAAGAACAGAAAGAAAACATTGATTCGAACTTTCAGAAAATATTCTATAAAAGATATTTTATTACTCAAGATGAATTACCGATATTTCATCCCCAATTGTATGCTTTTATAACAGGTGCAATAACGCCAGATTTTGAAAAATTAGATTCAGAAATGGATAATACTTTAACGCAATTTGTCCGTTCAACAAGTCCTGCACATGAATTGCTAAGTTCCTTTATGAATGGTATCTGGGGATTTTCAAATGAAGAAGCGGAAGCAAGATTAAATGATTTATTTGTTTTCGTTACTGAAGGACAGTTTGATGACTATGTATCATATTTAAATGCATCTTTATATTTACTCAATTATAATGAGTTGTTCTCTAAAACAACAGAAGAAATCATAACTGGTATTCAGAATGGTATAAAAATATATTCTGATAAGATCGAAATTACTTACTTTGTGAAAAGTAATTTACGAATGGTTGAATCACATATTTCGCCATCTGTTAAGATTATATATGATTATATTGATACTTTGATTTCTCAGAAAGAAGAACAACAAGATAAAAAAGAACAAGAGTTGGTTGAACGGAACTTTATTGAAAATATAAAATCTGTTGTAGAAGATTGTATGTGTATCCCATATGGAACAACTCCTAAATATGTGAATTATCCAATTCTGAAATATATAAGAAAAAAGACTATTATTGATAAAATAAATAATGCTGAGCCTATTGATATATATTGGCTTTTTACATTATTGCAAGAGCGATATGAGAAGGGATTGCCTGAAATAGCAAAAGAAGAGATTCCCTTTCTTTTAAGTTTAAAAGATGCAATAGATCAATTAGATATTGATAGTCCTAAACTATCAAATGTTCTAATAAAATCTCATCTGTTACCCAAAATAGATAATATATTGGGGCGATTAGGTGTCATCTAAAAGTATTCATGTAAATATCGGGAGAATCAAAGTGTGACTCTCCCGATATTTTTTACTTCTTCTGTAACAGATGGCTCAAATTCTCATCGTTGGCGATTCTTGCCAGTTCGTCTTTGACTATCTGTTTCACCTCTTCCTTAATGCGGTTATAGTTGGAGTGTATCATATCCCGCATACAATCCTTGCCATTCTCGTCCGTAAAGTCGGTAATGACAGGTATAGGCTTGTAAGCCTTCGTTTCGGCTGCTACCTTCTCATTGTCCACCACAATCTCGGCATGGAAAATCTTTTGTTCAATGCGTTCGTCGAAGTTGTCCGACACTGAGCCGACAAACATACCCTGCGTAAGACTGGAAATCTTGCTCGGAGGGATAAGGCTATCCATCTGTGTATTGATGGATGTGGACTTGTCTTGTCGGTTAATAGTGATTGACTGCCTTTTCTGCAACACTTTCCCGAAGCGTTCAGAAAGAGTTTTTGCCGTTTCACCCACCACCTGACCGGAGAAGATGTTACCAACGGTGTTCATTACGACCTTGGCTTCCTTGTCCCCATAGTCACGCACCAGCTGACTGAAATCCTGAAAGCCCAAGCATACCGCAACCTTATTGCTTCGTGCCGTTGCAATAAGGTTATCCAAGCCCTTGAAATAGATGGTCGGCAACTCATCAATGATAACCGATGACTTGAGCATTCCTTTCTTGTTAATGAGCTTCACGATACGGGAATTATACAAACCGAGTGCAGCACCATAAATGTTCTGACGGTCGGGATTGTTACCCACACATAGGATTTTCGGATCTTCAGGATTGTTGATGTCAAGTGTAAATTCGCTGTCCGACATCACCCAATATAATTGCGGTGAAATCATACGGGAAAGCGGAATTTTGGCACTTGCAATCTGGCCCTGCAACTGCTCCGCAGCTCCACCGAGCCAAGCATCCATAAAAGGCGAAAGGTAATTTTCCAACTCCGGATAACTTGTGAGGATTGGGAAAATATCCTCGTACCTGCGATTGAGGAACTCGATAGCGTGCGGGAAGGTACAATACTTTCCGTTCTCGTAAATCTTCAAGTACCAGATAATGGCAGCAAAGAGGATAATCGGAGATTCCACGAAGAAGTCGCCCTGCTTCTGCACCCACGTTTTATTAAGGTTGAGCATAATGGTATATGCGCTCTCGTATGCGTCCGAAATATCTGTCATGAAGTCCGGGTGTATGGGATTACAACGATGGCTACGGCGTGGATCATCGAAGTTAATCACATAGAATTTCGGTTTTACCTTGTACCCGTCCAAGTTGTTCATCACATGGTTGTAGGCAATCATCGAGAGGTCGGGAAACTTGAAGTCATAGACATACATGGAGTACCCCTTCTCGATCTGCTGCTTGATGAAGTTATTTACAACAGCATAGGACTTACCGCTACCCGGTGTACCGAGGACGATGGTTGCACGGAACGGATTCACGACATTTATCCAACCTTTGTTCCACTTCTTTTTATAGTAGAACCTTGTGGGCAGATTGACCGAGTAGTCATTTGTCAGAAGTCTTGTTTCCTGCATAAAACTCTCGTTCTCGTTGTTGAAGACATCTTCCATAAGATTGTACTTCAACAGTCGGCTCATCCAAAGTCCTCCCATCAACAGACAGATATAGCCTGCCGCCATTGTAGCTATGTATAAGGCTGTATTTGCCTCAATGGGTAGCGGCAATGCCAATATCCACCAATTGAGAAAGAAGAGGATGAAACCTACGGCAAGTACCGTCCAAATCTTCTTCCAAGTAATCTTTTCCTCCTTGACACCTGTCGTACCCAAGCACGACAAGGCAAGGAGAACCAATGCAAATATTTTGGTGTAGATGATGGAGCCGAAAAGTCCTGCGGTACGCTGGAAATTCATCAGCATTCTATCAAC
>JAXJVZ010000243.1:0-1849 GCA_036308285.1 Agathobacter sp.
GTTAAAAGGCAAGTCTAAAGATGAGTTAAAGGAATTGTGGAAATGCAATGATAAAATCGTGGAGCAAAATGTGAGACGTTTAGAGAATATGGACTTGTACCATAGGCTTACACCGGCGATTTTATCATATGAAGGAATTGCGTACCAATATATGGCACCAGTAGTATTTGAAGACGGACATTTTGATTATGTACAAAAGCATTTAAGAATATTATCAGCATTTTATGGCTCGTTAAAACCAATGGATGGAGTTACTCCATATCGTTTAGAAATGCAGGCAAAGCCTAGAATAGGAAATACTAAAAACTTATATGAGTATTGGGGAGATTTGTTATATAAGGATGTTAGAGATGAAAGTGGAATCATTATCAATCTTGCATCAAAAGAATATTCAAAAAGTATTGAGAAATATCTGTCAGCAGAAGACACATATATAACCATAACATTTTGTGAATTAGTTAATGGAAGGCTGGTGACAAAAGGAACTTATGCAAAAATGGCACGTGGAGAAATGGTCAGATATATGGCAGAAAACGGAATTGAGAATCCCGTTAAAATAAAGTGTTTTAATAGATTGGGATATATTTATAGAGATGATTTATCATCAGAAACAGAGTATGTTTTTGAAAGAAGACTGTGACCATTTTGTTACAGTTGTTCTTTACTTCAAGGAAATATATGATATAATGTTTTTGTGGCATATGCCAATAAAAATGAGGTGATAAGATGCCTAGATGTAGAAAACGAATTGTATGTAAAGAGCCGGATACAACAATTTTTGTTCCTCAGAAAAATGATGTCAGTGAGATGCTGATTATGACTGTTGACGAATATGAGAGCATAAGACTAATAGACTTGAAAGGTTTTAGCCAAGAAGAATGTGCTAATAAATTAGGTGTAGCGAGGACAACTGCACAACTAATTTATAAAAATGCACGAGAAAAGGTGGCAAAAGCATTAGTAATGGGAACAGGACTTCGAATTGAGGGCGGAAATTATATGCTTTGCGATGGAAGACGACGGTGTAAGAAATGTCATCTTGCTAATTCTAACACGAAACAACATTTATTTTTGGAAAAGGAGGATGGAATTATGAGAATAGCAGTTACTTATGACAATGGAGAAGTATTTCAGCATTTTGGACGAACAGAGAATTTTAAGGTATACGAAATAGAGAATAATCAAATAATAGCATCAGAAGTAATTAGTTCAAATGGACAAGGGCATGGTGCATTAGCAGGTATACTTGCAATGAACCAGATTGATGTGCTTATTTGTGGTGGCATTGGCGGAGGTGCACAGATGGCTCTCACAGAAGTTGGAATAGAGCTATGTGCAGGAGCATTCGGGGATGTTGATAAAGCCGTATTGAATTATCTTGAGGGAACTCTTGTAAATACTGGTTCAAATTGCAATCATCATCATGAGGAAGGTCATGGTTGCCATGAACATGGATGTGGAACCCATGGATGTGGAAATCATTAATTATTGAAAGAAAAGTAGTAATTGTTAGTTTTGAAGTATGCAAAGAAAAATATTAGTTTTGGAGGTATTTGATATGAAATTTTATATTTGTGAACATTGTGGTAATATTATTGAATATGTAAAGGAGTCAGGGGTTCCGGTTATGTGTTGTGGTCAAAAGATGACAGAACTTGTACCGGGAACAAGTGATGGTGCGCATGAAAAACATGTACCTGTTGTGACTGTAGATGGAGATAAAGTAACAGTTGAAGTCGGTTCTGTGGAGCATCCAATGGTAGAAGCACATTATATTCAGTGGATTGCTATTGAAACAACAAGAGGTAGTCAGAAAGTGAAATTAGAATATACAGATAAACCAAGAGCA
>JAXJVZ010000244.1:0-3284 GCA_036308285.1 Agathobacter sp.
GTGGTACTTTTACTTGCAACAGCTACAACTGGTGAGACTATAAGACGTGCATTAGAGTGTATTCGTTATTATGGTGGAACAATAGTATGTGTTGCATCAATTTTCAGTACAATTGATAATGTTGAAGGAATAGAAGTTGAGAGATTATTTGATACTGATGATGTAATTAATTATGAGGCATATTCAGTAACTGATTGTCCATTCTGTAAAAAAGGACACAGAATAGAGGCAATGGTTAACGGTTTTGGTTATTCTAAACTATAATTCGTCAAAAAGACAAAGACTTGTACAAATCTTTGTCTTTTTTGACGATAGTCACAAAAGCAAAGTTATTATATTATAGTCGTGTCAGATAAATATGGAAAAGATATTAGGAGGTTATTTAAGAAATGGCAAGTTTATCATTAAAGAATATTTGTAAGAAATATCCTAACGGTTTTGAGGCTGTTAAGGATTTCAACCTTGAGGTAGAGGACAAGGAGTTTATCATCTTCGTAGGACCATCTGGATGTGGAAAGTCTACAACACTTCGTATGATTGCTGGTCTTGAGGAGATTTCTTCAGGAGAGTTCTCAATCGACGGAAAGATTATGAACGACGTTGAGCCTAAGGATAGAGATATCGCAATGGTATTCCAGAACTACGCTTTATATCCACATATGACTGTATTTGATAATATGGCATTTGGTCTTAAGCTTAGAAAGGTACCAAAGGATGAGATTAAGGCAAAGGTAGAGGAAGCAGCTAGAATCCTTGACCTTGAGAAGTTATTAGATCGTAAGCCAAAGGCTTTATCAGGTGGACAGAGACAGCGTGTTGCCATGGGTCGTGCTATCGTTCGTAATCCTAAGGTATTCCTTATGGATGAGCCACTTTCAAACCTTGATGCTAAGCTTCGTGTACAGATGAGAACAGAGATTTCAGCTTTACACAACAGATTAGGTGCTACAATCATCTACGTAACACATGATCAGACAGAGGCTATGACACTTGGAACAAGAATCGTAGTATTAAAGGATGGTGTAATCATGCAGGTTGATTCACCACAGAAGTTATACAATGAGCCTAACAACTTATTCGTAGCTGGATTCATCGGATCACCACAGATGAACTTCGTTGATGCTAAGTGTGTTGTTGAGGGAGCTAAGGCTTCACTTCAGTTTGACGGATACTCAATGGAGCTTCCAGAAGCTAAGGCTAAGAAGCTTATCGATGGCGGATATGCTGGAAAGACAGTTATTCTTGGTATCAGACCAGAAGATATCTCTGATGATGCTGAAGTTCTTGCTGCTAAGCCAGAGGCTACAATCTCTACAGAGGTTACAGGATACGAGTTATTAGGAGCAGAGGTTATGCTTTACTTCACAGTTGGAGGAGCTAACATGTCCGCTAAGGTTGCTTCTGATACAACAGCTCGTTACGGAGATAAGATTAAGGTTGCATTTGATGTAAACAAGATTCATGTATTTGATAAGGAAACAGAATTGACAATTACTAACTAGTTCGTTAAAATTAAATAGTTGTAAATTCATCAAACCGGGTGTGAGTATTTACACCCGGTTTTAAATTAGGAAAAAGAGTATGATGACAAGTCAAAAATTACATAGAGCCCTTGAAGAAATAAGGGAAATAACAGGAATAGATGCTTCAATTTTTTCGGCAAAAGCTAAATTTATCTGTACAGTATGCAATACAGTTAATAATATAGAGAGTGATGTGGCTGATTTTATTGTAGCATCAGAAGAAAATAGAATATATAAAGGGAATACCTTTTTTAGAATAGAGATTGAGGATGAACTCGAATATGTATTAATTTTTCATTCTGATTCGGAAGATAATCTTATTCTTGGCAAAATGGCAGTATGCCAGGTGAGAAATCTTGTTATAGGTGCATCTGAGAAATATGACCGTACTCAGTTTATCCAGAATATTTTGCTTGGAAATATTTTAAACGTTGATATTATGGCTAAGGCAAAGAAGCTTCACATAGAAAACAAGCCACGAGTATGTTTTGTTATCGATACTGGTGATAAGGAAAATGATATTGCTTTAGAGATGGTAAAGAATCTTTCTGATATAAGAAGCGGAGATTTTGTTACATCTGTAGATTCGCATAGTGTAATTCTTGTGAAGGATGTTTCTTCAATTGTAGAGGAGAATTTAGAAGAAGAACTTATAGGAATAGCAGAAAGTCTTGTAGATAACCTTCAGATGGAGGCTATGATCCGTGTAAGAGTAGGCTATGGTACTGTTGTAGAGATGCTTGCGCAGATTGTGGAATCTTTCCAGGAAGCAAAGATGTCTATTGAGGTTGGTAAGATTTTTTATGCTCATGAATATACCATTTCGTATTCAAGACTTGGAATTGGCCGTTTGATTTATCAGATTCCGATGAGTCTCTGTGAGATGTTTATCCAGGAGGTCTTTGGTGATAAGGTGCCGGATATTCTTGAGGATGAAGAAGCAATGTCAACAATTAATAAGTTCCTTGAGAATAATCTTAATATATCTGAGACTGCAAGACAGCTGTATGTACATAGAAATACTCTGGTTTATCGTCTTGAGAGAATTGAGAAGGCAATAGGACTTGATATTAGAACTTTTGATGATGCTATGACTTTCCGCATTGCGGTGATGGTATTAGCGCACATGAAAAATAATCGAAGGTAGGTTTTGGTAATGGCAAATAAACAGTCTTATGATGAGAGTAGTATTGCAATACTTGAAGGGCTTGAAGCAGTACGTAAAAGACCGGGAATGTATATAGGTAGTGTTACTACTAAAGGTCTTAATCATCTGATTTATGAAATTGTAGATAACTCTGTAGATGAACATCTTGCAGGAGCATGTGACACAATCTGGGTAACATTAGAAAAAGACGGTTCGTGTACAGTAGAGGATAACGGTAGAGGTATACCTGTAGGAATGCATGCAAAAGGTGTGTCTGCTGCGCGTGTTGTATTTTCTACATTACATGCAGGTGGAAAGTTCGATAATTCTGTCTACAAGACTAGTGGTGGACTTCATGGAGTTGGTTCTTCTGTTGTAAATGCTCTTTCTACTTATATGGATGTAGAGATTAGCAGAGAGGGCTATATTCATCACGACAGATACGAGCAGGGAAATCCTACAGTAAAGCTTGAGAATGGATTATTACCTACCATTGGAAAGACAAAGAAGACAGGAACAAAGATTAACTTCCTTCCGGACCCAACAATCTTTGAGAAGACAAGATTTAAGGAAGAGGATGTTAAAAGCCGTATGCATGAGACTGCATATCTTAA
>JAXJVZ010000245.1:0-2130 GCA_036308285.1 Agathobacter sp.
AGCTAAAAATATGCTACAACATATCACTTTTAAATTCAAGTATGTTTTTGTTTTTCTCAATAAATATGGTATACTGTTTTATATTATACTTAAACATAAGAGGAATTATTATGAATGTAAACATTTTACCTTATATCGATAGAAATCAGAATCTACCCCAGCAGACTGATAATTCAGCAGCTGACAGCAAAACAGGCGGAAGCATTACATGCACAAGCGCCAGCTCATCAAACCCAGCTGAAAGTCAGGTTTCTGACTCATCAAGCTTTGATGACGCCCTAAAGGAAGCAACAGCCCGGGCTACCGCCGCACTGGCTATAGATAAACTTGTCAAAGCCAGCCAGTCAGGCTCAGTTGATGCCAATGAAGTCCAAAGCTTCTTCGACCAGCACAATATCAATATAACTGTAAGTGTTAAAAACGAGGTAAAAACTGCCGTTGCAAGCACTTCCAATTCATCAGGTGCAACAAGTACAATACCTTCAGCAAATACAACACCTTCAACAAATGTTTCAAGTACATCAGGTATTTCTGACACCACACCTTCTATGCACACAAGCATCAATCCTGGCGACATTATAAAACCAGAAGGCTATTCTAATTCAGGAGTACTTGCATGCTCTGATGAATATGAGCGATACTTTGAAGAAGCCTCAGCTACATATGGCGTTGATATAAAACTTTTAAAAGCGATTGCAAAGCAGGAATCCAATTTTAACCCTAATGATGTAAGTCATTCCGGGGCCGTCGGAATAATGCAGCTTATGCCTGCAACAGCCGCAGAATTAGGAGTCTCAAATTCTTATGACCCTTACCAGAATATTATGGGTGGTTCAAAGTATATCGCAGAAAAAATCAGCCAGTACAATGGAGATGTCTCCCTTGCACTGGCCGCATATAACGCCGGTAGTGGAAATGTTGCCAAATATGGCGGCATTCCTCCTTTTAAAGAAACCCAGAACTATGTCAGAAAAGTACTTGGTTACTATAATTCCTAAGTTGTCAAATCTAACTGCTGCATGGTTCCCACACTGCCCTGTTCATATAAAAACATTCCGGTGCGGCGAACCACAGCATTAGTATTATTATCTTCAGAATTCAGGGAAAACTCTGTTTCCCTGCTTCCAAGATAAATTGCTCCAACCCCTGCTTTTCCAAGACCAATCAAGGTACTGTTTCCTTCTTCATCCATACTCCAGATTCTTAACTGGTCAAATAACTCATCCGCTTCGTCAATCCATCCATTACCGTCAGAATCATACTTCATCAAATCTGCAAAACCATTTCCGCTCTGCGTACCAAAAAGCTCTGTTCCATCATTTATCACACCATCATTATTCTTATCAAGAGCTAAATATCCACTTCCCGATGACAACCTGGAAATGTATTCCTCATTACCGTCTCCATCTAAATCAAAATAAAATTTCTGATCGCTGACATCTGCTGAAGCACAATCCAGATTAATAACGAGCGGATCCATAAATACCGGATGATTAAAGCTTATTATGTCAGCAGAAGCCTCCATAAATGATCGTGACATGGTAAGTTCAACATTAAAATCAATATTCCTTCCATCAGAAGTCTTTACAGTTCCAGCTGTATTAAATGTTGTAGTCTCTGTCTCCTCATAATAATTGAGCGTAAAATTATATCCAGAATTATTTTCTTGTCCACTAATGTTATTTTCTGCTATTTCTTCATCACCATTCCATTCCTCATTTATTGGAGAATTCCTTCCAAACAATATATATAACAGATAATCAATTGTTTTAACCTTAAGCTGGTGCAAAGACTGTCTGTTATCACTCATATCAACCTGTTTGATTTCTCTGACAGAATGAAAGCCCTGCGTCAAAAATCCTGTTCCCGACTTAAAACTCCCTCTCCTCTGCTCGGGTTGGTTTGTAACGCCAGAAAACGATTTATAAAATCCTGTTTTATCATTACCCATTATACTGGCAGCTATATTACCTCCTCTGGATTTATAGCTTCTCGACGCCCCCATACTTATTGTATCTGATTGTATAATCATGTATTCACCCCTTCTGGAACCATACCGATTATCCCCTTAGCATCCTTTCACAGGAAATAAAAAACAGCATAAACCGAAAATCCTTTTTCCAATTCATG
>JAXJVZ010000246.1:0-2544 GCA_036308285.1 Agathobacter sp.
CGCAATATGAGTAAAGTGAGGTAATGATTATGATAATTGCAAAAACTATTGATGAAGTAAGAGCTCAGGTTGCTGAGTGGAAGAAAGCGGGGCTTACAGTTGGTCTTGTTCCAACAATGGGATATCTTCACGAGGGACATGCATCCCTTGTTGATAAAGCCGTTTCAATGTGTGATAAGGTGGTAGCATCTGTATTTGTTAATCCAACACAGTTCGGACCAAACGAAGACCTTGCAACATACCCAAGAGATTTCGACCATGACTGTGCGCTCTTAGAGGAGCATAAATGTGATATGGTTTTCCATCCGGAAGTAGAAGAGATGTACTTCGAGGATGCTGCAACATTTGTAGAGATTCAGTCAGACATGCCAAAGCAGCTTTGTGGAAAGACAAGACCTATCCACTTCAGAGGTGTATGTACAGTAGTAGCAAAATTATTTAACATCGTAACACCTGACAAGGCATTTTTCGGACAGAAGGACGCACAGCAGCTCGCAATCATCAGAAGGATGGTCAGGGATATGTCTTACGGAATCGAAATCGTAGGCTGCCCAATCATTCGTGAGGAAGATGGTCTTGCAAAATCTTCAAGAAACACATACTTAAACGACCAAGAAAGAAAGGCAGCACTTATCCTTTCTAAATCAATTTTCCTTGGACAGAAGCTGGTAGACGATGGCGAGCGCGATGCAAACAAGGTGGTTGATGCCATGGTTGCAAACATTAACACAGAGCCAATGGCAAAGATTGACTATGTATCAGCAGTTGATGGGGTAACAATGATGCCAGTTGATAAAATCGAGGGATGTGTGCTCGTTGCAATGGCTGTAAATATTGGAAAAACAAGACTTATAGATAACTTTATTGTGGAGGTCTAATATGTTAGTAAATATGTTAAAAGGTAAAATTCACAGAGCAACTGTAACACAGGCTGAGCTTGATTATGTTGGTTCTATCACAGTAGACCAGGACCTTCTTGATGCAGCAGGAATTTATGAATATGAGAAGGTTCATATTGTTGATGTGAATAATGGTAGCAGATTTGAAACATATACAATCTCAGGAGAGCGTGGTTCGGGAATTATCTGCCTGAACGGAGCAGCTGCAAGATGTGTAAGTACAGGAGATAAAATTATCATCATGGCATATGCTCAGATGACACCGGAAGAGGTTAAGGAACATGATCCAAAGGTTGTATTTGTAGCAGATGACAACAAAATATCTCGCGTTACAACTTACGAGAAACATGGCAAATTAAGCGATTTATAATGAGAGAGAGATTAGGTTCTGCATATATAATTATCGCGGCATGCTTATGGGGGATGCTGGGTATATTTGTAAGAACAATAAATGTTTTTGGATTATCTTCTATGCAGATAGTTGCACTTAGGGCTTTAGGTGCAACTATCATTTTGTTTATATATATGGTTATCTTTAAAAGGGATAAGCTTAAAATAAATCCGCAGGATATATGGGTGTTTTTTGGTACGGGAATTGGAAGCATGGTGTTTTTCAATTTCTGCTATTTTGGAAGTATTAACAGAACATCTCTTGCGGTGGCGGCAGCTCTTTTATATACTGCACCTGCTTTTGTAGCGGTACTTGCAAAGATTTTCCTGAAGGAAAGGATTGCATCATCACAGGTTATATCAATTATTATTGTAATTGTTGGATGTGCGATGACTTCCGGTATATTTACATTGGGTGTCAATTTGGATATTTTGGGATTGTTGCTTGGAATTGGTTCTGGCTTCGGGTATGCAATGTATAGCATATTTGGAAAAGTTGCAATTAAGAGAGGCTATACGGATGAGACGATAACCTTTTATACATTTCTTTTTGCCATGTTTGTCACGATTTGGACCTTGGGAGAGTCAGATGTCATTATAACAAGTTTTTCTTGGAAGCTTGCGGGGGCTGTATTTGGACTGATAGTGTTTTCAACTGTAATGGCATATTTATTTTATACAAAAGGACTCTCAATGGTTAAGGCCAGTAAAGCAGCTGTTCTTGCAACTTTTGAACCGGTTGTTGCAACACTCATAGGAATAGGCCTGTATCATGAAAAATTAACCTGGGATATATGTCTGGGCGTAGCCTTGATAATATTTAATCATTGGGGCAAAAGTTTTTTTGGTAAATTTGCACTATAAAAACAATGCACTTTTGTGACATTTATAGGTTTGCAACATAACCTATTTACCTTTCAAAACACCTATGCTATGTTGAATCCAACAAGAGAAAACATAAATTATTAACGATACGTTGGCGTAGGAGTGTCCAATAATCTAAAGGGAGGAAATTTACATGGACAAAAAATGGTGGAAAGAAGCAGTAGTTTATCAGATTTATCCAAAGAGCTTTATGGATTCAAACGGGGATGGAATCGGTGATGTTCAGGGAATTATCAGTAAGCTGGATTACCTTAAAGACCTTGGAATATCAGTTATCTGGATTTCTCCAATGTACGAGTCTCCGCAGAAAGACAATGGATATGATATCAGCGATTATCAGGCGCTTGATAAAAGATTTGGAGATATGAAA
>JAXJVZ010000247.1:0-1518 GCA_036308285.1 Agathobacter sp.
GCACAAATGAAGCAGTATAATATGCAAAGGGAAATCGTTGAAAAAAAGTGTGTTCAGTGATATAATTTGTTTGCTATATGAGAGCGAAAATTTGAATTTTTGCGACAGAACAAAAAGAGAGAAAAATGTCATTTTTTACATTTTTCTCTCTTTCTTATGGGTTTATATTACCACAAAATTGACTTTTTTTCAAGACTTGTAGTAGATAGATATATGAGGTATAATCACCGCACCATAGAGATTGGAGGAATTGGTGTGGAGGATTATTTAGTGGCTTTATCCCAATATAGGAAACAGGAAGTACTACGAAGTAATGAGTATACTTGTCAATTTGGATTAAGTTTGTCAGAACAAGATATTGAAGAATTGATGATTGTTCGGCGAGAATGCTTGCAAGAACATCAAAGGGTTGAATTTGGAAAAGGTGTGCTTGAAAAGCTGATATATGCTTTTTGTGATTCATCCTATATTTATCAGGAAAACTATGTAGATACGCTTTCAAGGTTGCAGGACATTTTTTATTTGTATAAAAATGAATCTATGGATGAATTAACAGATGATGAGTTAATTGAATATATGAGAAAATCATTTGATGAAACTTGTCATGGTTCGTTAGATTATTTGGAGGAAACTTGCTTAGAGGAATTCGCTAGAAATATTCGACGTTCCACACACAAATTCATAGGAAGGTATATGGCGGAAAATGAACAAGGATGAAGTTATTAGTATATATTCTATGGAAGAACTAATTCCTATAGTCGGAAGATTAACGGAACAATTCACATCTCATGAAAGCAGTTCGGTAATGTATGAGAGAGCCAGACAATTTATGGAGGCAGTAATATATTGTATTGCACATTGGGATTATGAAACGGAGAAGTGTTTAATTGTATCTGAGCCAAGTGCAGAAGTGGCATATAGAATTGGTTACGAAGCGGTTATAAACAAAGTAAAAAGAACGCAAGAAAAATATAATCAGTTGTTAACCTTTTTTGATGATTATGGTAATCGGAATTATCGTGATACTGTGGAGAAAGCCATATTGGGGTTCTTTATGTATTATGATGTAAAATATGCTCCTATGGAAACAATTATTACTATGGACTATCCTATATTTGGATTGGATATGAGCATGGAAGGAATTGATATGATTGCACAATACATAGATGCGATTTGGAAAGAACAGCAATATCTTAACAAATTTCCAAAAGAATATGTACTTGATGAATTGAGGTTGTTTCATCCGAAGTACGAAAACGAGTTTTTTAATATAAAGGAAATAGTAGAATTGCAAATGAAGCAAGAATAAAAAATCAAGTTGGCAGTGGTGATTATGCGTATCGGACATATTGCAATGTATGTAAATGATTTGGAGGCAACGAAAGAAAGTTTTATTAAATATAAGACAGAGACGAGAAATAAATTCATATCGTTGTAAGCAATAGAAACTTTCAGTTTGGCGAAGCTATATACTAAATTAAAGTTACATATGTTGAAAATGATTTCAGAGATATTAAC